>JAAXHD010000404.1:0-5702 GCA_012271015.1 Candidatus Poribacteria bacterium
GGATATCTTCCGCATCTACCTTACCCCTGAGATACCCATCGCTTCACTCCTTGATCAGGAGAACGATACTCAAACAGCAGAAGGTGAAACACCTCCCGAAGTTATCCCGGCTGAGAAAGCCGTCGCAGATCTTATCGCGCAGGCAGTTGATGAGATGTTCCGTGAAGACGAAGACAACCGATTCCTCGAAGTTTCTCTCAGGAGTGGGAGACGAGATATTCTCTATAAGGGACATCTGTGCAGCGGTGCAATTATTGAGTCGATTGTGCAACGAGCCAAAGAGTCCGCACTCAAGCGTGCGATTCAGAACCCAGAGAAAGAGAGTGGCATCACACGTGCCGATCTGTTAGACGCACTCGCCGCAGAATATAGCGAAAGCGAAATCTTCCCGCCAACCGAGGCGACAGAAGACTGGCTCAAGCTCCTTGATTACGATCCAGCGAATGTCGTCAAAGTTACGCCTATCAAAACTGAAAAGCAGGAACGACGCAAAGCCTCCGGATCACGCGTCATTTAAAAAATGGCTATCGGCTATCGGGAGTCGGCAAAGAGAAGAGTATTTCTGACGCGCTTACATCTTTGCTGATGGAAACCGACCGCTGATGGCTGATGGCTTAAAAAAATGGAAAGACTTTTTGGAATTGAAACTGAATACGGAATAACACTCGAAAATGAAGCGCACATTGATGCCGTCAAACAGTCAATTGAGCTGATAAAAAGTTACCGACAAGAAGATTTTCGACCTGTGTGGGACTACCGCGGCGAGGATCCGTTTCGGGATGAACGCGGCTTTCGAGCAAACGCGCTTTCCAATCATCCTGATGAAAAAGAAGAGGAAAAACGCGACCGGAAACGCAATATTAAAGAACGGCTCTCTTTTGCTGAGATCAAGAGCGATCACATTCTTACCAACGGTGCCCGGCTCTACAACGACCACGCACACCCAGAGTATTCAACGCCTGAATGCAGCAGTCTCTTTGACCTTGTCGCACACGATAAAGCCGGTGAACGCATCCTTCAACGGTGCGCCGAAACACGCAGCCAGAAACTCGGAAAGCGGGTGCTCTTATATAAAAATAATACCGATTTCCATGGGCATAGTTACGGGTGCCATGATAACTATCTGATGGCACGCGAAGTCCCCTTTGAAACGCTCAAGCAAGGGATCATGCCGTTCTTTATCACACGTCAGATCTTCGCAGGCTCAGGAAAAATCGGCATTGAAACAGAAGCCGGACTCGCAACCCCAGGGCACTACCAGTTATCTCAACGCTCCGATTTCTTTCACGTCGAGGCGAGTGTGGATACGATGCACAATCGTCCCATCGTCAACACGCGAGATGAACCGCACGCCGATGCATCCAAATACCGTAGGTTGCACGGCATCGCTGGGGACGCAAATATGTCCGAATACGCGACAGCACTCAAAGTCGGCACGACGGCACTCGTGATTACCTTGATTGAACAGCGCAGGATTCCAGAAAGTTTAGCACTCGTTAACCCGATTGATACCATCAAAACTGTATCGCATGACCAGACGTATCGTTGGATAGTAATGACGGCAGAAGGGAAAACGATGTCCGCTATCGACCATCAGCGTGAGTACCTCGCACTCGCACAGAAGCATCTCAGTGAAGCCGTGGGGCTTGAAATTGATTGGGTGCTCACCGAGTGGGAGGATACCCTCAACGCACTTGAAGCCGATCCAATGTCGCTCACTGACCGACTTGATTGGGTCGCAAAGAAATGGTTGCTTGAAACGTTTGCTGAGGAAGAGGGAGTCGCGTGGGATGATCCGTGGCTCCAAAGTTTGGATTTAGAATATCACAACATTGATCTCGATGAAGGGCTATACTATGGGATTCCGATGCGGCGTGTCGTCACAGACGAACAGGTTGATGCTGCGCTCCATAATCCGCCTGCCGATACACGGGCATATTTCCGGGGACGCGCGGTAGATCGGTTCAGCAACTCTATAAAGGCTATCCAGTGGGATAGTATTACCTTCACTGTAAACGGACGCACTCGCGAAATCAATCTAAATGCCCTTGCGGATGCAGCGATCGCACGTCAATATAACGAGGCACTCGATCAATCGCCGACCGTTGAGACGCTCCTTGAAAAATTGCAGCTTTGACCGCTCTCCGTGCTAATTACTGAGAATGTTAAGTGTTTTTCAAAAAACGCTATAGTCTCATTCAATAGGGTGAGTCTGTATCCTCGCTCTAAATAGCGAGGTTTTGGACTCGGATGTTTTGATAAAAAAAGGAGATACAGAATGACAGCCAAGATGATTGCTCAACTTGAACGGAAGCAAAGAGATACCAAGCCCATTGGCCCCGGTGATGGCGATGGCGATAATGAGGGACCCAAACGACAGAAAGTCAGCCGGCCCGATACACAGGAACTGCTCAAACGGATGCGTCGTGTTGACAAAGATCAGTCCAGACGTTACCGCCAAAGAACGGGGGAGTAATGAGCGATAACGGCAATTTCCTGAACCGAATGCGGACCGAGCATGAAGCGTTTGCACTAAAGGAAGTCATGAACCATAAGGGCGACTTCCTAAACCTTTTAAAACACACGAACTATCCCCTAAAAATAGATTTGCCATCGGAAAAGACGCAGCACGGTGCTGATATTGAGATAGCACACAGTACGACTGTTGTCGCTGTTCGTTACCGAGATGGTGTCATGATCGCGGGGGATCGGCGCGCGACCGCTGGCACTTCTGTTATCTATGATCGGGCAGAGAAGGTTTTGCAGATTGATAGGCATTCTGTGCTCGCGATTTCAGGTTCACCCGCGATTGCATACGAAATTGCACGGATATTGGAGCACTCATTTCAATACTTTCGTCGCAGCCAGCTCCAAGAGTTGAGTCTTGAAGGCAAGCTCCGAATGCTATCTCGACTCATCCGGGAGAATCTGCCGATGGCACTCCAAGGTATCGGTGGTGTTATCCCGATCTTTGCACTCTACGATTTGAATGCCGCTGATGACGAGAATGGCGGGAAGATTTTCTTCTATGATGCACTCGGTGCGCACTTTGAAAACGTAAATTTTGCCACGACCGGTTCCGGCTCCATCTGGATCCGCGGTGTTTTACGTTATCTCTCCCGATTCGGCGACACACCTTTGCAAGAGATGGATGTGCGACAGGCAACCGTCACTATCTTACGCCTCTTGGATACCGCAAGCGAGTACGATGCCGCGACGAGCGGTTATAACGCACGGGCACAAATTTTTCCAAATGTTAAAACTGTGACACGCACCGGTGTTGAAGATATTGCCGATGATGAATTAGAGACGTGTTACGCTGAGGCACAACCGGACGGAGAGGCAAGTTAGCCCGCTGTGGCATCCGAGTGCCGCGTTTGTAAGGTCCGTGATGGAAACCGCATATTTCTTCTTCCAAAGTGCGTAGCTCGTAATGAAATGGAGAGCGAATTTCAGAACGGGATGTCAAAGTTCAAACCCGCGATGTTTACCCGCAAGGAATAATTAAAAAAACCGCAAGGAATACTTAAAATATGAGAGATGAGCCGTATCGCTGGATAGAAGCGATTCAGGATCGACGAGATTACATTGAAGATCAGCTCCGGGTCGGTAGCCCCGTTGTAGGACTTACCTATGACGACGGCATGGTACTACTCACTATTGGTAGAGGACAACGCAAAATTTTTGAGGTTCATGACCGAATCGCGCTCTCCGCAATCGGACATCCTGCCGATATTGAACGTCTCCGAATGCTGGTTACCGACACCGCCAGCGTCCAAGGTTTTCAAAATGCCACCGAGGATGTAAATCTACACCGACTCACGAACTTCGTCTTAGCACATACCTTCAAACAAGCTTTTGAGTCCATTGTCGGTGAAGCGTATATTATTAAAATGTTGCTCGCCGAACTCGGCAGCACTGGTGATAAAAACCGTTTTACTTGTATCAATTATGATGGCAATGTCCGAACAGATATGACCTCTACTGTTATCGGTGGTACAGAAGTAATCGAGACGGGAATGCAAAACTATCTCGCTACTGCTTCTACAGGTAGCGATAGAGATTTAACCGCTGCACTCCAGTTGGGTTTAGAAGCGTGGGCAGTTGGTAGGGAGTTGAGTTCACGGGAACCGGAGGAGGCTGAGTCGGAGGAGACCCAGGTAGATACTGTGCAGATGCACGAAATTATTAATGTTGCACGGGAAGACGGTGAAATTGAAGCAGGCGTTTTGGAGACGACCCAACGCGGCGCAAGTAAGTTTCGTCTGTTAACCTCTCAAGAAATTGAAACTGCCCTCCCATAATTTTTCTTTCCAAACCCCGTCGTTCCTCCGCAAGGTAAATAAAATTGGCAGTTGGTTATCGGTAAAGAGGTGTTCGTTGGTCCCAAATCCGTAGCCTACAACAATACGCAGAAATACGCAGAAACACCCTATCAAAAACCCCAAGCAAAAACACGCAGGCGGATATGAGAAACGCACGTCAGAGTCCAAACGCAGGCTGTTCCTCCGCAAGGTAAAATTAAAAAATGAAGAAAAGAATTTTTGGGATTGAAACTGAATTCGGATGTATGACGGATGCCGAACGGATTCGTGGCACCTCTGAGGGTGTTGCGGCACGCGTCCGCGATTATGTCTTCGATGTATTGGAACTCGGTCTTCGGGACATCCACTACCGAGACTGGGGCGAACCCCCGGGTAACGGTGGGTTCCTATTCAATGGCGGTCGTCTCTACATTGATATGGGGCATCTGGAGTACGCGACGCCCGAATGTGGCACGCTTTTTGACCTTATCGCTTACGATAAAGCCATTGAACATGTCATCAACGGTATCCTTACGGATACCGGGTTGCCTACAGCTTTCTTCAAAAACAATATTGATCATTTTACGGGTGCGACCTTTGGATGTCATGAAAACTTCCAAATCAGTCGAGACGTTCCCTTTTACCGTGTTGTCATCCCGACGCTGATGCCTTTCTTCGTTACACGCCAGATTTACGCAGGAGCGGGTAGAGTCGGGGCTTATGATGAAATGATTGAATTCGGTGATTTCCAAGATGAACTTGGGGAACAACAGTACTATCAGATTTCACAACGCGCCGATCACATCGTCACTGAGATTTATGAATGGATCCAGTTCAGTCGCGCAATCATCAATACACGGGACGAACCCCTCAGCGATTACACGAAATACCGTCGTCTTCATCTTCTCGTTGGCGATTCCAATATGTCGGAGTACGCAACGGCGTTGAAGGTAGGCACCACTGCACTTTTACTCTCTGCTATTGAAACGTTCCACGAGATGCATGGCGAAAAATTGCCGCTTCCGGGCTTTGAACTCGCTGATCCGGTCTACGCGATCCGACACATCTCACGCGATAATACCTTCACGTGGCGCGTCGAACTGAAATCTGGAAAAACGATCTCTGCTGTTGATTTGCAGAGAGAGTATCTTAACTTCGTTGAGGCTTTGATTACCGAACGGGACGAGGAGACCGAATGGGTGCTTGCGGCGTGGGAGTCTATCCTTGACGAACTCGAAGAGGATTGGCTAAATGTTATTGATCGCGTCGATTGGGCGGCAAAAAAATGGCTGCTGGAAGCTTTCATTGATGAAGAGAAATTAGATTGGGAAGATCCTTGGATTAAAAGTCAAGATTTGGAATATCATAACATCCATACGGAGAGTGGACTCTACTACG
>JAAXHD010000404.1:5724-11674 GCA_012271015.1 Candidatus Poribacteria bacterium
CTGATGCGGACGCTCACCCAAAACCGAATGCCTTGTATTGTTGATTGGCATCAAATATATGCTGGACACACGGAATACTTTGAGATGAAAGAACCGTTTGACACTAACATCACGAAGGCGCAAAGATGGATGAAAAGGCTACAGAAGCGACCCGCGCGAACTTGATTTTTTAGTGGTTGTCGGTTATCAGCTGTCAGTTAAGAGGCGTTTTGTAACAATCTTCGCAACTTGGAATATTCCAGGGAGAGGTGAATTGTTACCAGAAACCTCTTGTTACCGAAAACTGATGACCGAAAGGGTTTTCGTAGAAAACCCGCACTGATAACCATGAAAGGAGAAGGACCATGGCAGAAGACAGATGCCTACATACAGATTGTGAGGGATTTTACCGTCGAGATTTTCTCAAAGCCGGTGCCCTCGGTTTGTTCGGTCTCAGCCTTACAGACCTGTTCCGACTCAAAGCGCACGGTGCGACCACATTTCAGGGTAGAGAAACTGCTACCTCCGTTATCCTCGTCTGGTTGGGAGGTGGTCCCAGCCACCTTGATATGTGGGATCTCAAGCCCGATGCCCCTGAAGAAATTCGCGGGCTTTTCAAACCGATATCGACAAACGTTACCGGTATCCAGATGAGCGAGCATCTCCCCAGACTCGCACAACAGACCGATAAACTCTGCATTATCCGCTCGATGACCTCGCCAGAGGCGGCGCATGAGCGTGGGACGCACTATATGATGACCGGCTATCAACCCTTACCGGGTTTTGCTGTTCCAGGGTATGGTGCTGTTGTCTCCAAACTCAAGGAACAGCGGAGTGCTTTACCTCCCTATATTGCTGTGCCGGCTCCGGTTGCTTATGGGGGCGGCGGATTTTTAGGCGCGTCGCTCGCACCTTTCTCTCCCGGAGGAAACCCAGCAAGCAAGAACTTCAAAGTACGGGATTTAGAATCTCCGAAGGAAATTTCCTTTGAACGCGTTGAACGCCGTCGTTCATTACGCCAAGCCGTTGATGCCGCTTTTAAGAAATATGAAGCAGGCAATCCGGCTGCTGAGGCGGTTGATAGTTTCTATACCTCTGCTTATGACCTGATGAGTTCCACCGATGCACGGGCTGCGTTTGATCTCAGCAACGAATCCGACAAAACGCGCGACGCGTATCAACGGAATACCTTCGGACAGAGTTGCCTCCTTGCCAGAAGACTCGTTGAGGCAGGGGTTAACTTCGTCACTGTCAGTAATGGTGGATGGGACAACCACAACNNCTCGTTTTGGCTATGGGTGAATTTGGAAGAACTCCGGTCATTAACCGCGACGGCGGACGCGATCACCATTCCCGTGTTTTCTCGATTATGTTAGCTGGCGGCGGTGTCCGAGGGGGGCAAGTCATTGGTGCTTCAGATCCGCTTGGTATGGAGCCCGCAGAGACCCCAGTACGCCCGGAAGATTTGTCAGCAACGCTCTATGGATGCCTCGGCATTGATTATAATCAGCATCTGGAATCGCCGGATGGCGTGCGCATTGTTCTCTCACGTGGCGGTAAACCCATTCGCGGGGTTCTCGCGTAATTAGCAATCGGCAGTCGGCAATTAGTGGTCAGTAAAGGAGGTTTCTGATTAAATCAAACACTTCTTTACGGATTGCTGAAAGGGTTGCGAGGCAACCCATACTGACACCTGAAAGCGCACGAAGTGAGCGACCTGATAGCCGATAGCCATTTCCGAGGTATAAGCATGGGCAGAAGGCTCCGCAGTATAGGAACGTTATTAGCAGCGTCCTACATCATCTTCGCAACGTCCCTCTGTTTTGCAGGAGTTCCTCTTTCCCCCATCTGGTCCCTTGAATTTAGTCCTGATGGCAAGACACTTGCTGTCGGGAAATATCAGTGGGTTGAAATCTGGGATCTGGAAACGCAGCGCGTCATATACACGTATGAACCGCACGCCGGTGAGGTGCGGAGTCTCACATTTTCTTCAGATGGTAAGACCCTCTATACAAGCAGTGGTCTCGCTTCTCGGAGCGGCGAAGTCCGAGGTTGGGAGGTCTCCTCTGAAAAACTCATTAAAAGTTTCGAGATTCACGGCGATACGATTGAATCCATCTCGCTCAGTCCACGGGACACGACGCTGATCACTGCCAGCATGGATGAGTATAGTGCTGTTATCGACTTAACACGGCTCAAGGATACTGACTTTTCGATAGATACACAGGTATCCAAATGGCTCACCCAGCACGTTGGCAGGGTGCTCTGTACTTTGTATCATCCAGAGGGTACTTACTTTGTCACCGGTAGCGAAGATAAAACGGTGAAGGTCTGGGATCCCATTACTTACACTGTTTTGGTTAACTTGGATGCCAACGATGATGCCGTCTATAGTCTCGCGTATTCAGCCGAGGAAGACGTGATTGTCTCTGGTTCTGCCGATAATACTGTCCGAACGTGGCGTGTTACACCGGCAGGAGGTGGTGACCGAGGTACCGTGAGGCGAAATTCGCTGGAGACGACAGGGGCACTCGTTCGTGAATACAATGGGCATCAAGGTGCCGTCTATAGTGTTGATTCTGGGTTCATCCCGCTTAGATCCGCGAATAATCGGATGACATTGATTGCGTCCGGTAGCGCAGATACTTCGGTCATTATCTGGCATCTCCGATCCGGCAACCGTTATGAGACTTTCGATGCGTCAACGGATGCTGTTTACGCTGTCCGATTCAGCCCAAATGGCGAATATGTCGCCGCCGGTGGCAGAGATGGCAAAGTCCGACTCTATAATCTCCGTAAGCGTGCCCTAATCCACGAATTGGAATAGCCATTAGCAATCAGTGGTCGGTTGTCAGCAAAAGGGGAGGTTTCATTATGCGGACCCGTTCGAGGGCATTTTTGATTGAGCGATATAGCGTCGCAAACATAATCTTCACCCTTTTCACGGTGCTTTTCCTTTCAATCGGTGTCCCTACCTTTGCGCAAGGTGTCCCACGGCTCAATTCACTGTTTCCGGCAGGCGGGCAACTCGGAACGACTATCGAGATTGCAATCCAAGGCTCCGATTTAGAAGGAGCACACACCCTTATCATTGAAGGTGAACCCGGCATCACCGCCCAACTTCATCCTGGTGGCGGCGCGGTTGATGACACGTATAAACCCGTCTTTGAGGCGAATTGTGGGCAGTGCCATGAACTCCGATCGCCAAATAACCGATCCATGACACCAGCACAGTGGGAAACCACCGTTCAACGGATGGTTACAGAGAAAGGCGCAGAGATCAATGCAGAAGCGCAGTCCCAAATTATCGCTTATCTTACATCGGCAGCGAGAGCAGGTGGCGGGTTAACCGCGAAGTTGTCAATCGCATCGGATGCCCCTATCGGAATGCGCGAAATTCGGGTCGTCGGTAAGCACGGCACCTCCACGGCGTGGCCCTTTGAGGTTAGCCAGACCCCTGATGTCCTTGAAACAGAGTCGAATAACACACCAGAAACCGCTACCATTATTGAATTGCCGAGTCTCATTAACGGGCTCATTAATCCGGGTGGAGATGCAGATTATTACGTTTTTGAAGGCGAGAAGGGACAACGGTGTGTGTTCAGTGTCAACGCGTATCGTCTCAACAACATTAGCCAACAATTTTTCAATCCTACACTCTCTCTTTTCGATGCAAAAGGGGTTGAATTAACACGCAGTAACGGATTCTATAGTTTAGATCCACTTCTTGATGTTACACTTCCTGCCGACGCATTTTATGTGTTGCGCATCCGAGATCTGTTACATCGCGGCAACCCAGATTCTGTTTATCGCTTAACAGGCGGCGTTTTGCCTTACAATACCTATCTTTTCCCTGCCGGTGGCACGCTCCCCAATGGAGATCATTTATCCGAAGAGGAAACTGAACGCTTCTATGGACCACCCACGCCTCCGGAAGCAAATATCGTTCAGTGTGTTATTGGAGGCGAGAATCTCCCCCAAACCGAATGGCAGGTTGAATTGGCTGCAGATGAACAGCCAGGACTCAAGCAGATTCGCACACCTTACGGTATTTTCCCCTTCATCATCAACACACACCCGGAAGCGGTCGAAGAAAATCCGGCAATCCAATCTGCGCAAGAAATAACACCCGAAGCGCGCAGCCTGAAACGGAGTGGAAGGCGACTCTACGGAAAGTCCCCTCAAAATCCTGCGGAAACACCCAAGCAAAAACACCTGCCTGACCGAACCACAAGGAAAATTAGAGAATCTGAGATTCTGTTTCAAGCGAAATGTACGGCGTGCCATGAACTCCGTTCACCGAGCAATCGTGCACTCTCCACCGAGGAATGGGAACGCACCATTATACGCATGTCGGATAAAGAGAACGCCGACATTACGCCGACCGAGCGAGACCGTATCATCGCTTTCGTTGCCCAAGAAGCACAACGTTTAGCGGGACTCGTCGCGCGCCAACTTGAACACGCACAGCATCTCAAAACCCCGGGCGCACTCAGCGGACGCATCTCAGAAACCGGTGAGGTGGACTACTATCGATTTACCATTTCAGAGGGAACAAGCCTCGGTCCGTGGTGGGTAATCTTTCCGTTTGATAATGTTGACGAGCAGGGGTTTGATACCGTCTATCCGCCTGAGACTGAAATAGATTTCAATAAGGAATACATCGGCAAAGAGGGACGGAAGATCGGGTGGTATAAGACCGAAAGTAGGGGCGAAAATGTCTTCTCGAATGTCCCGGAAGACGATATCACAGGCTATGCCCTCACCTACCTCGAATCTGACCGCGACCAGAACTATCTCTTATCCCTCGGTTCTGACGATACGATCAAGATATGGGTGAACGACGCGCTTGTTTTTAGCAAATACGTCCACCGACCCCTCCGCCGTGCCGATGATGTTATCCAGGTGCCAGTCTCTAAGGGCAGAAACAAGATTCTGGTTAAAGTTACCAATGGATACGGACCGTGGGGATTTTTCGCAGATATAGGCGGTTATTCGTTGACTGTCTCCGCAGAACGCCTCAATTCGCCGCTAAGCCCCTCACTCACCTTACTCAATGCCCGCGGTGAGGTGTTAGCAAACAATGCCGGGGTTGGCGGAAGACGTAATGCTATCATTGATTACAGTTTCGATGAACCGGGTGTCTACGCCGTTCGCATCGAAGACATCGCTGGCAATGGGGGACCTGGGTACGTCTACCATTTGGATGCCCGTCCGACAACCCCGGATTTCGCTATCTCCGTAACACCTGATAACCCGAATATCGGGCGTGGTGGAACCGTCCTATTGGAGGTGATCCTGCAACGCCGCGTCGGTTTTACCGAACCGATACGACTCTCTCTTGAAAACTTGCCTCCTGACATTACTGCCAGCAAAAGCGCAATTCTCTCCGGTACAGGTGTAACACAGGGATACGTAACCCTCACTGCTATGCCCGATGCCGAGTTGACGCATCGCGTTGTTCAAGTGGTTGGTACTGTCACGACCGCCACTGGGAATGAATACCGGCGCGCAGCGACACCCGTCGAAGTTTATCGCATTCAAAACAACGACCAGACTGTCCAACGGAAAAACGTTGTCGTCAGTGTTACGGAGGCTGCCGCTATTATAGTGTCAACGGAACTGGAGGAGGTCGTGGTAACTCCAGACACACCGATTGACATCACCGTCAAAGTTGAACGACAAAGCGGCAATCGACAGAACCTGAATCTAACTGCAGTCGGTCTACCCTTTGGTGTACGGCTCCAACGGCGAACGACTGTCCTCCGAAAGCATGAGACCGAAGCCACCTTGAGGCTTATGCCGAATGTTATTACTGCAGGCACGACCTTCAATCAGTTACGCCGTAACCCGTTCATCGGTACGCAGCAGACGCTCCCGTATACCCTTGTCATCAACGCCTCGGTCGGTCGAAGGATTGTGGCGAGCAGTCCTGCCATCAAACTATGGCTTGGAAGCCCCAGAAATTCCG
>JAAXHD010000404.1:11748-14332 GCA_012271015.1 Candidatus Poribacteria bacterium
GACTCCTAACGCCAATCGTGAGGTGCCCATGAAAACTTTGAACACTTTACTCGGATTTTTTATTCTTATAACCTTGCTCTCCGGTTGCAGCGGAAGGCACGTCAATGAGCCCCTCCAGAACACAACAGCCGTTCCTGATAAACAGGAGTCCCCAGATATTGTCCTCGTTAACCCTCTCACGGATGATCCGAACAATCCGAGTCCACACAACCCGCTCATCAAGGAGTTCGGGGATGTTCCAGAAGTCCGCACCTATCTTCGACTCACGCAAAAACTCGGACGCGGCATCGGACTTAGCATTGATGAGGCAATAGAACTCTATACTGCAGAAGTCCACCTCTATCCCACCCCTGCCGCAAGGGAGATGTTAAAAGATTTGAAGGCGGATAAAAACCGATACGAAAGACTCGGAATCCCGGTGCGTCGGCATTTACCTTCCTACATCCTTGATGCCGTAGTTGATGCTAGTAGTGAGTTCCTTCAAAACCCACCCGTCGGTGATAAACGGGGGTCTTCAGATTTTATCCTTGTTAACCCTTTCACGGATGATCCAAACAATCTAAGTCCGAACAACCCGTTCGTCAGGAAGTTCGGAGATATTCCAGAAGTCCGCACCTATCTCCGACTCCAGAAAAAATTCCTGTACGGCATTGGACTCAACGTTGATGAGGCGATAGAACTCTATACTGCAGAAGCCCATCTCTATCCGTCTCTTGAAGTAAAGGCGAGGTTAAAATCATGGATAAAGGACAAAGAGCGATACGAAAGACTGGGCATCTTAACGGATGCACCCGTATTGAGGTACAACACGAAAGCCGATACCTATGATGAAGAGCCTACAGTTCCAAAACTCACAGTTTCCGGTCCAAAAACGCCGGAAACTTCATCGTTAAAATCTTGTCCGTAGCACTCGCGTTATAATATTTTGTGAACCTTTAACTCATTTGGAATTAGGACTTACGCATGCTGCTCTTTTGTAGCATAACCTGTCAGGTTGTGTCAGGGAACCGTGGACGTTTTGTGTCGGTTCGCCCTCTCAGATATCGTGCGATGGTCAAAGTTGCGTAAGTCCTGTGGAACATCAGAGGAGACAGATGATGTCAGACACACAGAAATCCATTCAGGAAATGCCACCGAAAATCAATCGATTTTACCTCCGCCACTTACGTGAGAACGTCGTCCAGCTCACACAGGAACAGCTTGCCGAAAAGATAAACGTCTCCCCCGAGACCATCAGAAACTGGGAGACCGGTAGGACCCAGCCAAACCAAAAACAGCGACCCACCTTAGAAAGATTCTTCGGACTCGCGGCAGGGGGGCTCGCGGTAGACATCAAAGATATCCTCACCCAAGATTTCAACGCCGCTTATTTCGGAGATGAAGCCGCTCGCGAACGGCTCAAGTGGGCAGAGAAAAAAAGAAAACTTGCAGAATTTCTCGGAGCCCCTCCACCCGGGTCGAAATAGCGATAACGTTTGAAAACCGCCAAAAATAAAAAATAGCCGAATCCTGTCTATTTTCAGGAAATATTAAAAAAACTTGACCTTTTTTGGAAATTATGGTAAAATTATGACCATAATGAGAAGAAACGCGTCTTTTCTTGACACATTTTATCATTTTTGATAAAATTGTGTTTGTATTGGCAGTCTCTTGAGATGTTGAGATGCGTCGAGGATGGTGCAACACCCCTCGACGCGGAGAATCCTGCCATAATGAAGTTTTAGAGCGATATGACAGTGCGGGTTTTCTATGGTATCATAAAACGGGTATAAAAGGAAATCGGCCTGCTTAATAACGAAAGGATTGCCAGAGAATGCAAAACGCTTCTCTTTGCCTTCCTACCGCAATTTTCTCACCCTGTCTACACGTTTAAATTCGCCAGCGATATGAAAATAATAGAGGCATATATCGAAATTATCATTCTCTTTTTTCTTTTGAAGTGGAGGGGACTTCGTCACTATTCTCGTTACTTTGATATACCTTCTTTTTCCGCGGGGACCGATGAAGAGGCAAAGATGATCAAGTCCATAAAGAGATCCATAGATCTTGCGGTCCGTTTTATGGTCTTTAACTCGGATTGCGTCTATCAATCTCTTGCGTTTGCGATGATGCTGCGCCGCAGAAATATATCTGCTGTTGTGTGCATGGGAGTGTCCAGTTTTCCGTTTAGGGCACATGCTTGGGTGGAAGTCCGTGGTGTTGTCATCAGTGGCGATAGCAGCACGGTGAAAGGTCTTTATCGGTTAAAGAAAGGTTGTGGTCATGGGTAGGATTTCTGGTATCTTTTTTCTTGGACCCACATCGCAATTACGTGCGTTTGAATCTTTGCAAAGTGAATTGAATGACGCTTTTCGGAAGGTAAGTCCGCATCTAAACGCTTACTTTCACGTAGACGATAGGAGTCAATATGCCACCCGCACACCATCCGAGGATGGTTTGAAAACGGAACGACATATTGTTTGGTCTGGAGCAATCCATAATAACGTGAGTTTGATAATTAATTTCTGATTTTTTTCTAGAAAGAGAACCCCTTTGGTATAATGAAGTATCGAATCTTCAACCCAAAGGAGTTCTCCGATGAGTA
>JAAXHD010000343.1:0-324 GCA_012271015.1 Candidatus Poribacteria bacterium
GTTGGAGATGCCGACGTATATTGTCTGGCATTGAGGTATTCAGTCATCGGTTGTCTGAATCAAGATTTTCAGGATTAGTAGGACCCCTATAAATCGGGTGAATAAAATCCTCCCCTAAGAATCAGGCAGTCGCGACTGGGGTCGCTTCTACAGCCAAGTGCTTGCCTAGAGAGAACTGAACGGTTTTGCACTCAGCCTCATTTCTTCTTGACGGCTTCTATCGAACATGTTATCATTTTCATTAATATTACAGTTTAGGCGAACCGCTATGAAAACTACCCATGAAATCCTTTTTCAAGACGCACGAGATTTGAAAGAAATCCC
>JAAXHD010000343.1:335-3753 GCA_012271015.1 Candidatus Poribacteria bacterium
CAGAGATTCAGAAGGCATTGGCATGCGGCGATGGGAAACAGGCGTATGCGTTGATGCACGAGATTCTCGATGCTGTCTGGAGTGAAGTCTTTAGGGTTTTAAAGGACGGTAGATTTGCGTGCATTAATATCGGAGATGCAACAAGGACAGTAAAAAATGATTTTTGTTTGTATCCTAACCACGCCAGAGCCTTGAATTACCTCTTAGATATTGGGTTTTCTGCACTCCCTGATATCCTCTGGCGAAAACAGGCGAATACTCCCAATAAATTCATGGGATCGGGCATGCTGCCTGCGGGGGCTTACGTAACGCTGGAACACGAATACATTCTGATAGTCAGGAAAGGCTCCAAAAGAGAATTTAGGACAGAAGACGAAAAAGAGAACAGACGCGAAAGTGCGCTGTTTTGGGAAGAGCGGAATATCTGGTATTCGGATGTTTGGACGGATATCAAGGGAATAGAACAGAAACTTCCAAAGGCGCTGTCGAGATTGCGGAGTGCCGCATTTCCTTATGATTTGGCATATCGACTTATCAATATGTATTCTGTGAAGGGGGATGTGATACTCGATCCATTTCTGGGGACAGGTACCACGACTGCGGCTGCAATGACATCGGGACGCAACAGTATCGGTGTTGAAATTGATGGGAGTTTTCAGCAGGTTATTTGTCCGATTGCGCACCATATCGTCGGCTTTTCAAACGATTATTTGCACGATAGATTGCGAAGACACTCTGTGTTTGTCGAAAGTCGGCTCCAAAACTCGAAACCGTTAAAATATACAAACAAACACTACGATTGTCCGGTGGTGACGAGCCAGGAGCAGTTTATTTTCCTGAACGGCTTAAAAGAGGTTCATACACGCCGAGATAACATCTTTGAAGTCGTGTATTCAACCAAACCCCAAACTTGGGATTTTGATCAACCCCCGGAAACCTTAGTTCGGAATAAAGAGGAGTCCCACACAAAACCTTTTCAACTCAGTATGTTGAATACTCAGTGACTGCATGTTGGACAAAGGGATCCGTATGCGAATGAAATTAAAGAATACTGAAATTCAAGAATATGTGAGTGCTCCTGCTTCTGAATTTCCGAAGTACACGACCCAATTAATGAATGTCACAAACCAAAATTCTCAAGCGACGCGACCGAGGCACGTTGGACAATTGAGCGAACTGATTCAAGAATTTTCAGGACAAACTTTTGAAGAATGGGTTACGTGGTATCAAGAACGATATCCCAATGCGATTGATGAGGCAACAGATAGAATAATCTCAATGATAGAAAATTTCAACGAGGCGGTTGACAAGATTGATCGGACCTTGGTTAAATCATGGGTGGAGGATCTGATTCTCGTCAAGACGTTCACAGGTCTTAGATTTCAGGAAGCAATCCTGAAAAAGTTGGCGGAAATAAAGGGGAGCGACTACCGTTTGGCAGAACCTCATGAAGAATCACAAGGTATAGATGGGTTTGTAGGCGAAGAAGCATATTCCATCAAGCCCAGCACCTATGATGCAATCCCAACTGTAGCGGAATCTATAGAGGTAAAGATGATTTTTTATGAAAAAAAGGCAGATGGCGTGGTATTTGAAATACCGGAAAAGTAAGGAGATACAAAAATGGCTCACGTTTGGAGAAAAGAATATAAAAGCCGCAATAGAATCCTGGATAAATTCTACACAAAGCAGACAGTGGTCAAAAGATGTTTAGATGAAGTCAATAAATTACCTTACATATATGATTGCGTAATAGAACCATCTGCGGGGGATGGTGCTTTCTATAAAAATATTGAACATGATACCAAAATAGGAATTGATATTGATCCCCAACACCATGAGATTATCGAAGGGGACTGGTTCAATTACAATATTAGTGAAATATACGAGCGCGTATTGGTTATAGGGAATCCACCGTTTGGTCAATATCAGAAACTATCTTCAAAATTTATATCTCATGCCCTCTCATTTCATAATGTCCAAACAATTGCTTTTATTTTACCAGATGTTTATAGAAAACATACACGGCAAAAAATACTCCCATATCATTGGAGGATAGTCTCCATCACTGAATTAGGAAGGGATTGTTTTACACTGGAAGGAAAGGCATATCATGTGCCTGCAAGTTTCTTCGTTTTTGATAAATCGGAAGGCAAAGATTTAAGAGTGAATCCGAATATCTACACAGAAACGAATGATTTTGAATTTTCCACTAAAGATAATTTTGACATATTTGTATTTGGTGCTTCTCCGAGAAGAATTACAAAAACTCCGACACCCAACAATAGAGGATACTTCCTTAAGTCAAAAATTCCAGTCGAAGATTTAATATCTAAAATCAAGGCAGTTGATTGGAATGGAAATTCTTGTGCAAATGGTGGTGTATATTGGCTAACAAAATTTGAATTTTTGGAACAGTATATAAAATGTCACGAGCCGAATAGAACTCAAGAAAGTCAAGGGAGTTTGTTTGATTTCCTTTAGCGCAAGTGTGTCAAGAAAAAACTGCCTACATCTCATTATAAAATGCCATGAACCCGATAGAACTAAAGAAAAAGATAAGTGCTATCTTAGACAACATAGATAAGAGTAGGAGATTAAAGGAGAGTGTAGAAAGTGTTAAGGATGAATTAATTAATTTAACCCTTGGACAAGAAATTTCTGAACGAGACTTTTACAAAATCAGTAGCGTGCTGACTCCCCAATCAAGGAGTCCTCTGTGGGAAAATTATTTTATTCAAAAGCATGATTGTGAAAGAGTTAGTAAAAATGAAAATAGAGGAGATTTTAAAAAGAACGGCAGATACTATGAGTATAAATGCTCTGGTTACAATCAGAATAATTCTGTTAATATTGTTCAAATTAGACCGTGGCAGGATTGCGATTACATCATTCAATCAATCTCCGATGATAGGGCGACCACATTTGTTTTAACGCACGCGGAAATGATGTCAGAAATGGAAAGGTTGAAAGCCTCTCGTGCACATGGAACTCAAGCTTGAATAAATAATAAAAATATAGAATACAGAATGAGTGTAAAAAGAGATTCCGCGGATTGGAACAGATGGATTAGCAACTATCGCAAAGAGGATGATATTTTTTAAGCGTGAGACAGATATCCTTTTTCCTGTCCCTTGTATTGCAACTGATACAACCGATAATAGATACCCTCCTGTTGCAATAACTCATTGTGGGTGCCGGTCTCCCGGATTTCGCCGCGGTGCATTACGATAATCTTATCAGCATTTTGGATCGTTGAGAGTCGATGTGCAATAACGACGGAGGTCCGATCTTCCATCAAACGTCTGAGCGCATCCTCAATCAGGAGTTCGGTTTCGGTGTCAACGCTTGAGGTGGCTTCGTCGAGGATGAGGATACTCGGATCGGACGCTAACGCTCGCGCAAAGGCGACCAACTG
>JAAXHD010000343.1:3816-15416 GCA_012271015.1 Candidatus Poribacteria bacterium
GGGTTCCCCAAACTGATATTCCGATCAATTGAATCAGAAAAAAGGAAAATATTTTGTTGTACAATGCTGACCGCCTCCCGTAATTCTTCCAAATTCATCTCTCGGATATCTACACCGTCAATCAGGATCTGTCCCTTGTTAATCTCATAGAATCGACAGAGCAGGTTGATGATAGAGGTTTTCCCCGCACCTGTATGCCCAACAAGTGCTACTTTTTCACCCGGTTTCACCTTGAATGAAACATCTCGCAGAACGTAGTCATCGTCGTTGTAGGCGAACCAGACGTTTCGGAATTCAATCTCTCCTTTCAAAGTACCGGTGCCACTTTTAGGGGCGGCAGAGACGATAGATGGTTGTGTATCCAGCAGTTGGAAAATGCGTTCGGAGGATGCCATTGCGTTTTGGAAGATGGTATATTTTTCACTGAGTTCCCGGATGGGCCAGAAGAAACGTTCAGCATAGCGGATGAATGCCAGCAATACGCCGAAACTCAGGGCACCTTGCACGACCTGTCCACCACCGTACCAGATAATCACGGCTATCGCAAGAGAAGCGGTCACTTCAATCAGCGGGTGGAAAATTGAAAAATAGAAGATACTTCGGAGGTTAGCCGCGAGGTATCTCCGGTTG
Source organism: Candidatus Poribacteria bacterium (assembly GCA_012271015.1). Classification (GTDB taxonomy): domain Bacteria; phylum Poribacteria; class WGA-4E; order WGA-4E; family WGA-3G; genus WGA-3G. Next base: position 4,447 of record JAAXHD010000343.1, read on the forward strand.
CGCTCGTTAAAACGGAGATGGCTCCGCCGTTCTTGTGCGAAAAGTTGCATCGTCGTCATACCGACGATGTTCTCTTGCAAAAAGGCGTTAATCCGTGCGAGTTGCTTACGTTGTTCCCGAAACGCCCGACGCGAATAAATCTGGTAGACAAGCGTTGCCCCGAAGATAATTGGAATCACGGTGAATGTCACGAGTGCGAGTTTCCAGTTATAGAGGAGCATTGCCACCATGATCCCCAAAATCTGGAGCAGATTCGCGAAGACAGTAATCACACCAGAGGCAAAAAGTTCGTTGAGGACCTGAACATCCCCCATCACGCGGGTCATCAATCTACCGACCGGATTCTTATCAAAAAATTGAACGTCCAAGCGTTGCAAATGTGAAAAGAGCGTTTGTCGCAGATCGTGCATCGCGTGTTGCCCAATCATCTGCATGCGGTATTCTTCAAAGTAACTGAATACGAACTCGCCAATCAGTGCCAGGACGAAAAAAATCGCGATTGTACTTAATCCCGTCAATATGCCTGGAGTAATGTGCTCGTCAATACCACGCTGTAGTAGGTAGGGTCCAGCTAAGCGTGCAAGTGTATTCCCGACCATGAGAAATCCTATGATGAGCAGCTGGAATTTGTAGGGCTTGAGATACGCCAAGAGACGCTTCATCAGCACTCGGTCATAAACTTTCCCGAGGTCTTGCTCTTCTTCGCTATATTCGTATAATTCGCCTCCCATGCCGAACATAGATGGACTCCTCCTTTGTCAGTTAAAGGTAAAATTATGGTTATCAGTTATCAGTTACAAGAGGTTTTCATTAAATCCAAAGCTCGTAGCCTGCAACATCGGCGCAGGGTTTTTGCTGGGGTGTTTCTTTAGGTCTACGGAGAAGCACGTTATTTGTAAAACCTACCTAACCTAACCGCAAGGTAAAATTAAAATTCTTCGAGTTCCTCTTGTAAGAGTTGTGTTTCGTAGATGCCGGCGTAAATCCCTTTGTGTTCGATCAGTTGCTCGTGTGTACCTGTTTCAACGATGCTACCGTCGTTGAGGACGATAATGTGGTCGGCATTTTTAACGGTAGAGATGCGATGCGAAATGAGGATAGTCGTGCGATCCTTCATAATTTCGTCAAGTCGGCTGAGAATGGTATCCTCCGTCTGGGTATCCACGTTCGCAAACGCATCGTCAAGAATGAGGATTTTAGGTTTAATAATAATCGCACGTGCAAGTGCGCTCCGTTGGCGTTGCCCACCGGAGATCGTTATCCCGCGTTCACCGAGGAAGGTTTCCAATCCGTCAGGGAATTCCTCAATTTGTGCGAGGAGATCTGCGGAGTGCGCCGCTGCTTTCACTTCTTCATCGTCCGCTACTTCGAGACCGTAGGTAATATTGTTTCGCAAATAGTCTGAAAAAAGAAAAGGTTCCTGCTCTACAAATCCGATATTAGAGCGGAGGACGTTTAGCGGTATATCCTGAATGTCCACGCCGTCGATAAAGATAGTGCCACGTTCTGCTTGACGGATACGGGGAATAAGATTGACGAGGGTTGATTTTCCAGACCCTGTCCCGCCGACAATCGCGAGCGTCATACCACGCGCAATTTTGAGGTTGATGTCTTTGAGTACAGACGTTCCGTCTGCGTAATCGAAATTCAGGTTTCTAAACTCAATTTCGCCTTCAATGTTTTTGATACCCCATTGCACCTGATCGCCGTCGACAATTTCTGGCTTTTCATTGAGGATTGCGTTTATCCGATCCATAGACGCTGCCCCGCGTTCAAAGGTGTTGACAATGAAACCGAGGGTAATCATCGGACGAACGAGCATCATGAGATAGGCACTGAACGCCACAAAATCGCCGAGTGTAATCTTCCCTTCAATGACATGAAGACCGCCCATCCAGAGGAGCACCACACCCCCGATACCCGGTAGGAAACGGAAGAGTGGAAAGAAGAAAGTCATCAATCGGATCTGCCGGTGATTACGCTCAACAAACTCGTGATTCAGTTCATGGAAATGCTCAACCTCACTTGCCTCAAGCGTATATGCCTTCACGACCCGCACACCGGACAAATTCTCCTGGACCTTGGTATTCAGCGTTGAGAACGCCTCTTGGATACGCTCATAATGCGCGTGTAACCGCTTTCCAAGGGAACGAATCAAAATTGCAAGAATTGGATAGGGCAGCAAGGCAACAACCGTTAGGGTGGCATCAATCTGCAGCATGATGGTAAGCGCGAACCCGAAGAACACTATCGCATCAGCGGTGTACATGATCGCGCTGCTCAGTACCATTCGGATGGCGTTTAGGTCGCTGGTGGCGCGTGTCATCAGATCGCCGGTACGAACGTTATCGTAATAGGTGGCAGAGAGTTTTTGGAGATGGAGAAAGAAGTCGGCACGGAGATGAAATTCCATCTGCCGAGCAACCCCTTGGATGATGCGCCGTTGGGCGAAGCGTAGGATACCGGCAACGAGCGCGACGCCGAAGACAAGAAGTCCGAAAAAAAGGACCCGCCCGGGGGATACTGTAAAGTTTGGGTCCCTCACCGCGCGTTCTAATTCGTCAAACACCCTTTGCAAGATCTTCGGACTAATCAGCAGAATCCCATTCGTTAGAATCACAAGGACGAAACTGATTGAGATAGCGTATCGATACCGAAGGATATACTTCTTGAGACCGAGCAGACTACGAATGGTGAGACTCCTTTCCGGCGAGTGTGTATGCCGTATGGTGTTGTGTTAAAAGGACCTTTTATATTTTGACGTGAATTTCGGTTATCTGTATTAATCAAGTTTCGATCCCAAAGTGGGTAGGCGAGGTTTCATGAAGTTTCAGAAAATATTTCGGTAATTTGATTTTTCCCAGGTCCGGTAGGAGCGGTTTGTAACCGCACCGGACTCTTTAGAGAATTACCGAATTAAATTTTTAATCTTCATCCAATCACACCAATTTGGATGTTAACCATCTACCGACGACGTATAGAGGCAACTTAGATGAATGGAAATAAAAATATATTGACAGCATTGCTCCCTGCAATGTATGATATGAAAAACACACTATCATAGGAGGAAACAGATTTGGCGGCAGATATTGGACTCATCGGATTAGCAGTGATGGGCGAAAACCTCGCACTGAACATGGAGAGCAAAGGGTTTGAGGTAGCAGTCTTCAACCGTACCGTCTCACGTGTAGACGCGTTCATGGCAGGTTCTGCGAAGGAGAAAAATATCACGGGGGCGCACTCCGTTCCAGAACTCATTGGGAAGTTAGACAGTCCCCGAAAAATTATCTTGATGGTGAAAGCAGGCGAACCCGTCGATGCGTTTATTGGGCAATTGGTCCCGCATCTTTCAAAAGGCGACCTCATTATTGACGGCGGAAACTCCAATTTCAACGACACTGTCCGTCGGCACGCAGAGTTGGCTGAGCAAGACCTTCTATTTATCGGCACAGGTATCTCAGGCGGCGAGGAAGGCGCACTCAAGGGACCAGCAATGATGCCGGGAGGTTCAGCCGAGGCTTACGCCCTCGTGGAGCCAATCTTTACGAAGATTGCGGCACAGGTGGAAGGCACGCCGTGCTGTTCTTATATCGGACCCGATGGTGCGGGGCATTACGTCAAGATGGTGCATAACGGCATCGAGTATGGCGACATGCAGCTGATATGTGAAGCCTACTCTCTGATGAAAGGCGTCTTGGGAATGGACGCCGACGAGATGCACGAGGTCTTCAGCGAATGGAATCGTGGCGAACTGAATTCTTACCTCATCGAAATCACGGCTGACATCTTCACACAACTCGATAAGAGTGGAACACCTTTCGTCGATGTCGTGCTGGACCAGGCAGGACAGAAAGGCACCGGCAAATGGACGAGCATCTCAGCACTGGATCTCGGTATCTCCGCGCCAACAATCGCAGAGGCGGTTTTTGCGCGGTGTATTTCCGCTGTCAAAAGCGAACGTGTTGCGGCAGAACAGGTTATCCAAGGACCCGCTGGCGCGTATCAAGGCGACCGAGATGAGACACTGAAAGCCATTCACGACGCGCTTTACGCCGCGAAGATCTGCTCTTATGCCCAAGGCTTCGCCTTAATGCGAGAAGCGAGCGAAGAATTCGGATGGAATTTGGACCTTGGCAAAATTAGTTTGGGTTGGCGTGGCGGATGTATCATTCGCGCGAAGTTCCTGCATCGGATCGCAGAGGCGTTTGAGCGAAACCCGGAACTACCGAACCTCATGCTGGATTCCTACTTCCGGGATGTACTTGAAACCGCACAGTCCAACTGGCGAAGTGTCATCAATACAGCAACGCAGCTCGGTGTTCCTATTCCAGCGTTCAGTTCGGCTTTAGCCTATTTCGATAGTTACCGTAGCGGCAGGCTTTCTGCGAATCTAATTCAGGCAATGCGCGACTATTTCGGTGCCCATACTTACCATAAGCTCGATACAGATGGAAACACGATTCTCGGAGAAGATGGGGAACCGACAGTGTTCCATACGGAGTGGATGCTCAAAGGTCGCCCGGAAGTTACAGTCGAATAATGTAGGGGTATCCTTTGTGGATACCCCGCAGGCACGCTCCGTCGTGCTGTAGCCCAAGGTACTGAGCGTTTTTTGAAAGGAAAATACATGGCGCAAAAAGCACAACAAGCACTTTACGATTTCAAACCGCAACACGAATTTTTCGTCGGGATCGACTCTGACGGTTGCGTTTTCAATAGCATGGAGGTCAAACACAACGACTGTTTCAGCGTGAACCTCGTCAAACATTTCGGCTTGGCATCTATTTCACGACAGGTACATCAGGCGTGGGATTTTGTGAATCTCTATTCGACGACACGTGGTACGAATCGATTTAAGGCGATCCTGCTGGTGTGCGATTTCTTACGTGAGATGCAACTCGTGCGAAAGATGGGAGTTGCGGTGCCAGAACTGTCCCACCTGCGAGAATGGTCGGAAACGGAGACGAAACTCGGTAACCCGGCACTACAATCCGCAATCGACAGCGCAACCGGGGAACGACTCGACGAATTGAGCCAAGTGATGGCGTGGAGTCTCGGTGTGAACGAAAGTGTTGCAGAGATTGTCTACAATCTTCCGCCGTTTCCTGGCGTCAGAGAGACGTTGCAACGACTGCAGGGTAAATCGGATGTCATCGTTGTTTCCGCTACGCCGGATGAAGCACTTATACGGGAATGGGCTGAGCACGAAATTGATGCCTACGTCGCGTTGATCGCCGGACAGGAGATGGGAACGAAGACAGAACATCTCACGATAACGACGAAGGATAGGTATCCTGAAAACCACGTCTTGATGCTCGGTGATTCACCCGGCGACCTGAAGGCGGCAAGAGATGTAGGAGCGTTGTTTTTCCCTGTCAATCCCGGTTCCGAGGACACATCGTGGCAACTCTTCCTTGACGAAGCGATGGATAAATTCTTCGACGGACAATACGCCGGTGCTTACGAGGATGCGTTGATTGACAAATTTCAGGAGTTGTTGCCAGAAACACCACCATGGGAATAAAAAAAGAGGATGGAGGGAAAAGGAGAAAGTCTGCAAGGAACCCCCTCTCTCCTACTTCTTCCAAACTTCCAATTACCCATATTACATTATGAAAGGACCTTTAGTGTATGAAGATACTATTACAAGGACGTGTTGAAGGTGAATTGCTCCAGAGATTGGAAAGTATCATCGGCGACGAGCACACCTTTGTTACTCCAGGTTCACGCGAGGAACTTATCGAAGAGGGCAAAGATGCTGAAGTCTTTTACGGCTACTGTAGCGAGGACCTTTTTCCGCACCTACCGAATATCAAATGGATTCAATCTTCTAGTGCAGGTATGGATCGACACATGTACCCTGCGCTCCGTGAGAGCGATGTTCTTTTGACGAACGCGGCTGGCTTATACGGGACGCACGTCGCAGATCAAGCGTTCGCGCTCCTACTCGGTTTGGCACGCGGTATCCACGAATCCGTTCGGAATCAGGACAAACACCAATGGGGCGGTGCAAGGACAATGCCGATGATCGAGATCGACGGTTTCAAAATCGGTATCGTTGGCATGGGTGGTATCGGGATGCAGATGGCAAAGCGCGCAAAAGGCTTTGATATGTACGTTATGGCTGTCGATGCCTACCGCACCGATAAACCCGACACCGTCGATGAATTGCTTCCGATGGATCAGCTTTCAAATATGATGAGCCAAGTAGACGTTGTGATGATTGCGTGTCCATTGACTGAGGAGACACGGGGGTTAATTAATAAGGATAACCTATCCGTGATGCAACCAACAGCGTTCTTTATCAACGTCGCCCGCGGTCCGATTGTCAATGAGCCGGATCTGATTGAGATTCTACGCGCCGGAACGATCGCAGCGGTAGGCTTGGATGTCACCGAAATCGAACCGCTTTCCGCAGATAGTCCGTTGTGGGATTTTGACAACATTATCATTTCGCCGCATTCGGCGGGGGGTTCACAGCGCCGTATGCACCGGATTACCTCGTTCTTCTTGGATAACTTGGAACGGTATCTAAAGGGTGAAGAATTGCAGAACATTGTGAACAAGCAGCTTGGTTTTTAGGTGTTATCTCAAGTCCGAGGTTTACAAAATTTAAGCGGGTGGATGTTGTTTACATTTGCCCGCTTCTTGCGAATTTCCATGGAGAGAAGATATGATGATAAACCAATCAAATTATAACGAAATAAGGAATAGGGCACTCGACGAGATTAGAAACCAAGGACTCAAGGAAAACAATGCGTTACGCGTTTATACTTACCTCAAATCAAATGAGCGTGCTCGTAGTCGTAGGCTACCACGATGGATTTGGGAACTTCTGCAAAATGCCCACGATGCTTCAACAGCACACAAGGAACCACTTATTGTAAATATTAAATATGGCCCTGGGGAACTCGTTTTTTCGCATAACGGAAGCAGCTTTAAAGTAAAACAAATATTCAATCTTATCTATCACGGTTCAACAAAAGCTGATGAGGAAGAAGCAATTGGGGAATATGGCAGTGGTTTTCTGACAACACACTTATTGTCGCCAGAAATAAGAGTATTGGGACAAGTTGACGACGAGCAAGATAGTAAACGATGGTTTGATTTCTGCCTAACACGCAAATCTGATTCGCCGGGCGAACTTCTTGAGTTAATGGACGAAGCGTGGGAAGGTTTCAAAAAATCTCTACCTAATGAAGAATCGTTATTGCCTAACTCTTTTACTACCCAGTTTGTATATCCTATTGCTGGGGCGGAAGCAGAGGAAGTGGTCGAGAAAGGAATCGAAACCTTAAAGCAATGTGCTCCTTTAGTGGTTGTTTTTAATCCGAAATTTTCTGTTATTGACATCAACGATCATGGTGAAACCTTGTGTTTTGAAGCCATTGAACGTCGTTCTATGGATACAACCGAAATTCAGGAAATCACGGTAGAAGCCCGCAAGAGTGGAAATCCAAGTAAAAACAAGTATGTTCTGGCATTGAGTGGTGATAAGAAAACCTCGGTTGCTGCTCCACTTGAATCAAATAGCAATGGTTCAGTATGCCAATTTGTTGAGAACACGCCCCGCTTATTTAAGGCTTTTCCATTGGTAGGCACCGAGCTTTTCAGCTTTCCGGCTGTCGTCAATAGTTTTAAATTTACAGTAACGGAAGCTCGTGATGATGTATATCTTGGGCAAGACGAAAAGGATGAGGCAAATATTAAAAACCAAGATGTTATTGAAGAAGCCTGCATGTTGCTTGTCCGTCTGATTAAGCACGCGGTATCAGAATGCTGGCATCAGACACATCAGTGGGCAAAAATTCCTACTATCCAGCATCAAGGTGAACACACCCGAAAGTGGATTAAAGAGTGTTTAGAGAACAAACTTATTGTAGAAATCGCTAAAACTCCGGCAATTATTACCGAAACTGGAAAAACTATAGATCCAAACGACGCTCGATTGCCCTTAGCAGAAAACGATAAAGATAAGAACGTAGAGGAACTGTGGGATTTACTGAACGATTGGCAGGGATATAGCAAGAAATTACCAAGGCGAGATGAAGCAATAGGGTGGTGCGATGCCATCAAAAGTTGGGCGAAAATCAATAATTGCGAAGTTCTAGACTTGTCTAATGTAGGTATGATTGATGGTCATAAATTGGCATCCGACATAAAAGATATGTGTTCCAATCTTGAAGATTTTCAGAGTTTATTGCGAGAAAACGTTTGTGCAATCGAATGGCTCAATCGATTCTATAGATTCCTCAAGGATGATGAATCGTTCGATGAAACAATTCGTAATCTTCATATTTTCCCAAACCAAACTGGTAAGTTAAAATCACTTCGTCCTCTGCGTGTGGATAAAAACATAGACAAAAAACTGAAAGAGGTCGATAAGTTACTTGGAAGTACCATCCAGAACCAACTTCGTGATACTGGACTGACGTCATTAGAAGATGAAGAAGATCCCGAAAATTGGGATAACAAATCTGCTGTTGAAAGGCTTATCACCGTGCTTCAAGATTGTTTCAACAGTCCAGATGATAACTTTAAGAAGGCAAGCGCGCAACTCTTTGCTTGGTTAGTTTATCAAAAGCAACAGCACTACTGGGAGCGTTTATCGGATGTTCCTGTGTTCACAAAAGATGGAAAATCCCATCATTCTCTGTCAAGGACCTTTTCTAGTAACGAGCCAGCGTTAGCACCGATTCGCGCATGACCCGAAGACTTGCAGCAGTTCTCCGAACTTTTTCCATCCGAACGTATCTTGACTGATAGTTTCTTTGAAGTTATGCCAGACACAGACCTGTGGCAGTTGCTCTGTGAACAAAATTTTATTAGAAGGAATATGATACGGAGTTGGAATAACCAAAGCAATCTTAAAAATTTTTCCCCAGAAATATATGAAAACGAAGATGATGGAGGGGATCACGAATCTGAGAAGCCTTTCTCTGCAACAGGTGTTGTAGCTTGGGAAGCAATCATGGACAAAGTACGCAATAGCCCAGATAGTGCTTACCTTCTCTGGCGTTTTCTTACTGAGTATTTCATTAAATCGTATAATGCAGGTTTGGAAGAAAAGTCTGTACAGTGCAAATTCTGTAGGAAAACTCATGAATACTACCCATCTATATGGCTGAAGGCAGTTCGAAGTAATAAATGGATTCGAGATAGCGATTCCCGCTTCCGTGCAGATGCATCATCGCTGGCTAAGTTGCTTCGAGAGAAAGGTTGGGATCTCGGCTCTTTGGAAAACCCGTTTACTCTCAAATTACTGACCGCTATTAATGTCTCACCATCTGACTTAAGGTTGGAATTAATCACCGGAAATCCTGAAGCACGGGATGCTTTGGTTAGCACAATGACCGAGTTACACCAGATAACGGACGGGACTTGAGTCAGGTACACGCGATAGCACAACACGCGCAGAAGATTGGCGGGGATTTGAGCCAAACACTGAAAGTGATACAGCACATGCAGGAAGATGAAAATTTTTCAGAGTACTTCGCAGAACGTCAGGAACAAACGCGTAGAATACATGACAACCAACGCTTGGGAACACAAGTAGAGAATTTGGTGAAGGAAAACTTGGAGCAGAAAAACTTTGAAGGTAAAGGTTTCATTGTGGAACGGACCGGCGAAGGTTCAGATTTTGAGATGGAGGATACCGAGGGCATAACAACACTGAATGTAGTTCAAGGAGAGCGAAAATGGCTGATTGAGGTGAAAGCTACACGAATCGAGGGGGACCACCAAAGCGTCCGTATGACTTCCACACAGGCTCAAACAGCTATCCAGGAAAGGGAAAAATTTCTTCTCTGCGTTGTTCCACTGGGACAAAAAGATGCTATCCGAGAGATAGTCAAGGAGAGTATGTATTTCATACAAAATATCGGTGACAGTGTAGCTCCATTGTGGAATGGTCTCAAGACACTAAAGAGAAAACCAGTTGACATTGATATTATACTGGATGTTGAAGAGCGTAAGGCTGGCATTGTTGTCAGAAAATCTGTGTGGGAGACTGAAGGATTTCCACTCAAAAAGCTCGCTGAGTGGCTCAGGTAAAATTTCATTGATTTCTCCAAAACGCGAGGATTACACTATTATCGAATATAAAGGTTATATCAAAGTTATTGATTTTGACCCAGCAATAGACATCTTTCATGGGACAGTGGTTAATACACAGGATGTAATCACATGCTACGGTGCCTCTGTAACTGAACTTTGAGAAGAGATGCAAAAGTCGCTTGAAGTTTATTTTGAGGTGTGTGGGGAACAAGGAAAGTGCCAAGTAAACCCTAATATAGGAATAATCATGCCAAACAGAAACCAACCATTGGTTTATTTTTTCGCGAAAAGTAATTTCGGGGATGATGAACCAGATTTCATAAAAATAGGCTTTAGTACAGATCTCTTGAATCGACTAACCACTCTCCAGACTGGAAACGAAGCCCCGATACGGGAAATAGGGGTTATTCCTTTTGAAACGGAAGATGAAGCGCGTAGCGAAGAGGAGCGAATACATTCTCATTTCGGGGCGTTTCGTGCTCAGGGAGAATGGTTTTATGCTACACCTCGGATAATACAATATATCCAAGATTATGCAGTCCGACATACCGAATTACTGACTGAGGACGTGTCTATAGAAATGAAAGATTCATCAGAAACTTTATTTGGAGAACAACTTAAGAAACGACGAGACGAAGCTGGGATGACTCAAGAGGAATTGGCTACAAGAGCGGGTTGTACTCGTGGGTACATTAGTTTCTTAGAAAATAACAGAGGCACGCCGGGGCAGAGTATATATACGAAATTGGTTGAGTTATTCGGTGAATTTTCCGAATCCATTACTGAAACAAGATTTAACAAACTTTTAGCTGTTAAAATGGAGGATGGACACTGGATTTCAGAGGATACGGGTATAGACACCTTCATTGCGGTAATTAAGGAATTAGAAGTCGAGGAGGTCGAAAAACTCGATT
>JAAXHD010000096.1 GCA_012271015.1 Candidatus Poribacteria bacterium
AGCCCCAGCGGGGGTTTTTGCTGGGGTGTTTCTTCAATATGTGTATCGCGTTCAAAATTGTCCAAACTATAGTATGACAAAAGGCGGTAGCGTTTATTCGCCACCGTTGCTACCTGCCCAGAGCGCACCCCGTTCCAGGAGCGTTCCAAACATATCGTGCTGACACGCCGCTGCATCATGACCGAGCGCGAGGTAGAAGACTTTACCTTCGCCCCAGTTCTTTGTCCATGCCACTGGTGCCGCGGCACCTTGCCATAATGCTGACGCAAGTATGTGATTCCGAGGATCGTAATCGAGGATATACTGTTCATCAGTCACAACGAACTCGTCGAGTCCTTTTGTGATTTCGTGCTCACTATCGACGATGCTGACTTGGTAGTCACGGTAGCGCGGATGTGTAACGAAATAACCACCTACCATTGAACGGTACTCTGGACACTCGCGGAACGAATCCGCGGCCGAATGGACACCGACGTATCCTTTGCCTGAAGCGACGTGGTTGAGCAAACCGTTCTTCTGTGCGTCCGAAATCTCGCCAATTGTGTAATAGAAAACTATGAGATCGTACGGATCTAAATTCGGTGAAACGAGAGCATCCAAGTCTTCCTCGACTCTGGTAATCTCAAATTCATCTCGCTGTGAGAGCACCTTCACAATTTCATCACTACAGCCTTTCCAGTCATGGATGGCTCCGCCTGCAAAGACAAGTGTGTTAATTTTTGCCATGAGTTAGCCTCCTTGTTATATGATATTGCTATTATATCACGCGGGCAAAATACAAGCAACTTTTTTTCACATTTTGATCGGGACCCTTTCATTCTCCGGTAAAAAAGCCTTCACTCGCAGCAGCCCGCTGTAGGAGCTCGCTTCCACTCGCAATTTGCTAAGCAAAATGGTTATAGTAAAATCTACAATAATTTACGCAGAAAATGAGAGTTCTCGCAAAAAATTACATTTTTTTGAATTTTAATTTGACAAAAAGTGTTTTAAGGGATCTAATTACTACTAAAGTTTGGACAATTCGAGTTGCGTATGAGTTGGGTTCTCAAGGAGTCCCTATTTTTCTCAGAGTTTACTACAGGGACCTAACTCTGAGAAAAAGACATGCGGGGGTTAACAAACGCAGCCCCAGCGGGGCGAAATATGTGTAGAAACGCCCTATCCCCCAAGGTCTAAGCCCCAGCGGGGGTTTTGCTTGGGGTTTTTGCTGGGGTGTTTCCTCAATTTCTTCAAAATGTGTATCCTCTAAAAATTGTCCAAAGCTTAGTAATTACTAGATAGTTTTCTACTTCTGCGCGTAAATCGCGCGAATTACCTCTCGAATCTGTCGCGTAGAGGTAGCAGCATTTCTGGTGAAAGTCTTATCATTTAGAGGATAGCCTGAGCAGAGCCAACCGCCGTCTGAAGGCGCGCTAAACCCCGGCGCGCCGGTCTGAGTTGGAAACGCGTCGCCCGATAGGATAGGGGCGGCGGCACCCCCAAGGGAAGTTTCTGCGATGCCCGCTGCGCGTCAACACCCTTCGCACACGAATTCCTTCGCTGATTCCATCGACCGCGACTTCTACCAAACGATCATTCGTAACAACCTGTTTGCCCCGCTCGGAACGGTGCTGAACGCTGAACCCGAGCCCGGGGCACACCTGTCGCTCTTAGGGACGTTTGTCTCTGAGGATCCCTCCGCCTCGTCGGTGTTAGTCAAAAATGCCCTCACGGGTCGTCATCACCTGCTGTCTGTGGGTGAAGGTGTTGGCGATTTCCACGTGCTTGCGGTCGAACCGAAACAGGTGCGCTTCTACCATCACGGCACGGAGGTGAAAGTACACCTCTCTGAATCCGAAAACCTTTTTCTTAACACAAACAGGAGATAACCTCATGTTCAAGCAACTTTTATCCGACAACCGTATCTTCGGTGCGATGGTCTGCGTCTTGGTGTTCATCGCGGGTGGGCTGATTTACCTGCAAACCGTCAAACACCAAGCGACACAGGACATCCAACGCACGCAAAAGATCGTCGAGCAGCGGTCCACCCCGCAGACGGGGGAAGTCGCTCCCCAACTCGCGCCCGGTGGGCACTATCATCCCGATGGGACGTATCACGTCGGTCCGCATGAAACAGAGTCAGCGACAACACCGACACCCCCGCAACCCGGTGCGACCCAGGCTGACATCACCGCACGGACCTGGACAGGACAGCCCCTGCGAGAGACGTCGTCTCCTGATCTGCTGAGTCTCGAAGAACGTAAAGCACGCGATGCCAAGATTCAAAAACTCACTGCTGAATATGAGGCACTCGCGCGCATCAACGAGCCGATGATCACGCAGGTCATGAAACTCCAGGAGGAACGCGAGGAAATCAGTCGTAAACAGGAGGAACTCATAGCGGAGATAGATGTCATCCGTGCCAACGAGAATCTGTCTGCCCAAGAAAAGGAGTGCTTGGAGGCTGAAAATACCAAACAGTTTAATGAACTGAGTGACCTTAGTAAGGCAAAAGGAGACAAATCTAAAGCACTGAATGCGGAAGCCATCCGGCTCGGTGAAAGGCAGAAATCCATCACCACAGAACTCCATGAGCTACGCGGTAAAAGGAGATAAAACCATGTTCCGAAAAAGCGTCTGGATCCCGATTTTGATTGCCGTGCTTTTTGTAATGGGCTGTGGTCTGTTCTATGGACGCCAGGTTGCTCATCAAGAACCCATCAAAATCTATAAACCCGTAGAAGTTGAAAGCAAACCCAAACCGCCCCCACCGGGGGAGACCCACGAGAGCGGACATTGGCATGGCGATGAGTGGCATGCTGAACCGCATGAGACACACGCGCCCGCACCACAGCAGGAAACCGATGCTCCGGTAGTCGAAGTGCAAGCACCCCCGCCGCCACAGGAGGAGGTGGACCCCCCCCAAAGCACACCGATTCCGCCCGAACGAGATCCCGATTTCGTCAATCCCACGAGCACGTCCTCGAATCCGCTGTTTGCTGACGGCGTTCCCGAACACCTGCAATGCCCACCCGAATTGATTGGTGCTTATTTTAAAGAGATTGAACCTGAAACGCTTCAACGATTGCAGCAGATCGGCGTAGAAATTATAGACCAATGGAATCCGAATCGTCCCTTAACCGAAGTTTATCCAGCATTTATTGAGGCAGAGAAATGGTATCGCGGCAATACGGATCCCGAACGCGCAGGACTCGGTTGGGCGGGACACCGAATTGACTGGCAGCTCCAACTCTCGTTAGATTACCCAGAGATAAGTGTGCTTGCGCAAGAGGATCCCCACCGCTCTTTTTACATGTGGCGGGTTGAGATCGGTGAATGGTCTCCCGACTTCAATGTGATGAGATTGAGCGATGGTCGCACCTTCCGCACCGACGCCGATAAGAAATATGTATTTACATCGTCGACTTACACCGAAAAGGAGGATGGTGGCTTTACGTCTTCAACATCAACATCTACAAAGGGTCCCGCGAACGGCGATCCGAACGCTGAAGTTATAGAAATCAACCTTGACACAATAACCAATGAGGAGTTAGAAGCCTTGAGTGGCTGGAACTACAATATCAACCCCTATACGACGGGTGCTTACCAATTAGGAGATCACCGATGAAAAGACGTTTGCTGTTTCTACTGATCTTCGTGTCGATGTTTCTACTGACGCAGGCAGCGCTTTCTGCCACTTGGACGGACACACGCGCCAATAATACGTTCAGTTTCACGGGGACGACGATCTCGACGAGCAAGAAGTTAGCAGGCTACGGTTCGGAGTCGTGGCATGTCACGGGGTATGCGTCGATCTCCGGTAACGCCGATCCATTGGGCGATGACCGGGAATACGATGCGGAGATGTGGTTGGAGGCATCTGGCAAAGATGCCGTGGGTGTTCCCGGTAGAGGGAATATAGACACCAGCAAAGATGACGATGAATATAGCACCAGCACGGGCAAGGTCGGCTTCGCCAAAGGCAAAGTTTCCTCAGTGACCCCGACGCTGATTACTCCGGGAACGCATGAAGTGACATCCCTCTCGGACTCTATCTCGCATTCTTGGTCGGACAGTTCTTCGAGTCCTTCGGGGTTGTCAGTATCTCCGTATTGTTATGGCACGGGGCGCGGCGACATTGGCAAAGCGTCCGGGGGTGGGACGGTGACGGGTTTGACGTTCCGTTCGGTTGACAATGATGCCGATGGCGAGACCCCGGATGATGGCGAGGAGGTGCTGGCGGCGGAGATCTGTTCTCGCAAGTAGCATTGTACCCAGCCTTTTACGGCAACGACAGCGACGTCTCACCGTGTGCCATGTGGAGAGAAGCGTTGGGGGACGAGCACAATTTTTGGTGCTGTGGGTATCTGGAAGAAAAAGAAGGAGGAGTGTCCTGGGTACATTTGGACGTGTGCGGTGCCGGCGGTGTGTGATTTCGTCGCCTCGCATGTTCCAGACTCAGAAAGTCATCTCGAAGAAAAATATGTGGATGCGGAGACGGGTGAGACGGTTTCTGGTCCGGTTTATGTGTGTGGCAATGCTTCGTGCGAGTTGACGGATGTGTCTTGGGTGCCATCGTCGGCGTGGAAGCAGCTGTCGTATGAACATCAGCGCGTGTGTCTTGGGGGTCATACGTATTGGATGTGTGATTCAGCGGCGAACAATCGTCATGGGCCTCGGACGTGTTCT
>JAAXHD010000044.1 GCA_012271015.1 Candidatus Poribacteria bacterium
GTATAAGATAGAGTCTCTTTTTAGACATTTTCGTTTTTTTAATTATGTGCTTCTGAGCGATGCCTCCGTTGTTGGCATCGATCCAAAATTGTTAAGAAACCTGCCTTAGATTCTGAGAGGTTTGTTAACGATTGAAATACTGCAAGGACAACGGACGCAGCAGCCCAGACTTAATCACTCTTTAACTATGTGCTTCTGAGCGATGCCTCCGTTGTTGGCATCGATCTAAAATTGTTAAGAAACCTGCCTTAGATTACGAAAGGTTTATTAACGATTGAAATACTGCAAGGACAACGGACGCAGCAGCCCAGACTTAATCATTTAAAATTTATTTGGCGCGTTTCTTAAAGTCAGCACTTGTGAAGTTTACGGCGATATCGCCACTTGCTGGCACTTCAACAGTTTTGTTTGCTGAACCGAGTTCTTCATGCCATGCAATGACACGTACTCTACCGGCTGGCACCTCAGCGATTGAATAAGCACCGGTGTCCGCGGATTTCTCATAGTCATCTGAACTGATCCATGTGCCATCAGCATTTTTGTAACCGGTAACCGTGAAAAAGTTGTTAGGAACAGCCACGATGTAACCCGTCATCCAGGCGTGGATATCGCATGTGAACTTAATTTCCTCAGCCTTGGCGACTTTGTGCGGGATAACTTTGCCGGGTTGCGGAATCTGGTAGTTTATCGCCTCATTCTTTTTCGCGTGAGAGTGGACGTTGTGTGCGACCGGATCGCTGGAGGTAAGATCAACAGTAGAACCAGCAACGACCGCGAGGACGTGCGGGTAGTAAGCGCATCCCTTCTGGTCCATTACTGGGTTCTTATCCGGGACGGTCGGTTTCGCGCCACGAACACGGGCGTAAATAACGACGTTTTTAATACCTTTGCCCTTTGAAACAATGAGTGCCTCGGACTTCGTGCCTGTTACAGCGTCAATGCAATGCTGGTCCTTAGTTGCCGTTAAGGCAGGACGCGCGGGTGCGTCGCCTTCATACATTACGGTACCGGTGATATTGCCTGCAAACGCAACACTCGCCAGCATTCCAAAGACAAGCAAAGCGACTAAAACTTTCATAATTTGATTTCTCCTTTATACTTTAAAATTTAGCCTGCAATATATTAACACCCTAAAGTTTCAGGATGCAAACAAATTTTCTAATTTACCTTGCGGTTCGGTAAAGTAGGTTTGTGCATTACGAGCACATTGCCGTATATCTAAAAAAACACCCAAGCAATACGCAGAAATACCCCAGCAAAAACACCCCTCCATTACATTACGGGCTACGCGCTTTGGTTTACCTATTTTCCACCAAAACCCTCATATAACGTAGTGGAGCAGTGCCCAAGGCCTCCAGAGTTTAAAACAACAAGTTACGGACGAAACATCTCCTTAATATAGGCGAGAATCTCGCGTTGTTCCTCATCACTGAGGTAGTAGTAAAACGCCGGCATATCATTTTTCCCGGTGTTGATGCTCTCCAGCAATTGTTCAT
The DNA here is from genome assembly GCA_012271015.1 of Candidatus Poribacteria bacterium. Lineage (GTDB taxonomy): Bacteria > Poribacteria > WGA-4E > WGA-4E > WGA-3G > WGA-3G. The sequence continues at coordinate 1,497 of JAAXHD010000044.1, forward strand.
CGCTGTGCATGGCCCACAGGTTATTGTCCGTTAGATCTGCTGGATCCAACTTTTTAAATCGTCCGATGCGTCCACTGCCTTCCCCATTGTTTCCATGACACCCCGCGCAGTATCGAGCGTATTTGTATTCTACCTTTGACTGATACTTCGTGCTCGGGTCAATCTGCTTACCCAGCCAGATTAAGCCGTTGAGCCACACCATAATCATGACGATAATGACCACAAGGTGTCTCATATTTTTAATTTATGGGTTTTTTCCTATAGACATTGTACCCCGCTGGGGTGCTTAAAAAGAATTCCTTCTTGAACCCCGTAGGAGGTTTTTGCGAATCAACGCTGGATTTAGTCTGGGAATAGACTAAATCCGTCGCGCCAGAACGGATGCACGTGTGGCATCCGAGGACAACATGTGNNCGCGTGTTGCCTCGCAGTGAGAGTCATCGAGGTGTTTCTTCAAAATATCTGTAGAGGAATGATGCCCAAATTCCGAATAATTAACGTCCTAAGGAGATGAGATAATCTCGGACGAGTCGAATCTGTTTTTCAGCGTCATTGCCAGCATAACCATCGAGTGGCATGTGTTGTCCACCCACAAGTGGCCACGCTTGCGGCATCGCCGTTCCCGGTTGGAACGTCTGCGGATCCTTCATCCAGTCAATGAGCCAATCCGCTTTGAGTCGTTCTTTCGCCAACGCAAGATCCGGTCGTCCGGCTTTGTCACTCCCTTCAGGAATTACCTCACCCTGTGAAGGGTGGCAGGAGATACACTGAAGCGTGTCAAAAATCTGCTTACCGACCCGTAATTCAGCATTCGTCGGTGTTGGCGTTTCGAGCGTCTCATAAGGGAACGGTTCATCGTCAAGCGCGGAGAAATACTTGACAAAAGTTGTCGCTTCATCATCAGATAATCCAAACGTCGGCATCCGTACCTTGAGTCCGTATCGGATTTCCGAGGGTTCTTTGAGGAACGTAAATAACCAGTCTGGATAAACCCTTGCACCCTCCGCTTTCAAAGGTGGCGGTGCCAATTGCTTGGCAATCATCTCACTCAGTCCTTCGTGCGCGATGATAACATCCTGATAATCGCCGCCCGCGCCTTCAATCTCGTGGCATCCGGTGCAGTTATATCTCTTCACCAATCGCCTACCCGCGTCAATGTCGTTCAATTTCTCGGATCGGTTATGGATATAACTCAGCGGGTACTTCTCCGGTTGGAAACTCTTCAACAGCACGGCGATCGCCCTCGCGTCTTCATCGCTAACCTGGAAGACCGGCATCCGAGAAACGATACGACGAGTTTGATAACGCCGTGGATTGGTAACTTTACCAATCGTCCATCCCGTCCAACTGTGTTCAACGTCTACTGTGTCGCCAAAGTCAAGTTCATCAGCCAATTTCGCGCCGAACTCGCCGAGATCCGCTCCGACCTTTGACTCATTCTCAAAACCGGGAATCGTGTGACAACCGAAACATCCATAAGTCCTGACGAGTGCCTCACCTTCCGCGACATCTACTTCGCCGATGGAGTCCGTATCCACGTTTGTCGTTGCTTGTTGCAAACTCATCAGATAGGCGACGACGTTGTCAACCTCGCTGGTACTTAACCGCAAACTCGGCATGCTGGTATCTGGGTCGTATGCTTTTGGGTCACTTATCCACTGGTGCAGATAATTCGCTGTAACTTTTGTACCGACACTGTCGAGTGCTGGCGCAAAATCACTCCCTAAACCATCAACAGCATGACATGTGAGGCAACCAACGGTTTTGACGGTTTCCTCGCCTGCCTTAATAGCACTTTCGGATGTAGAATAATCGGAATTGGATTCATCAAGGCTCGTATCGTTCATCCCGGCAAGGTATGCGGCGATAGATTTTACCTCATCAACAATGCGGAGGATATAGTTGTCGGGGTAAGGGTATTCTGTGCCATCGTCCGTTTTAATGATGATACCAGTGGCTGTCTTCGTAACAACGCCAGTGCGCTGTCCACCGTTCTTAAGGTAAACGACCTGTGTCATACCATCAACAGGGAAGAAATTCGGCATTGTTGACTTTGCCAGATATGCTTCGGGTTTCTTAATCCAACTTTCAAGCCAAGCTGTATCTTTCACCTTACTGCCGACTTTCGCAAGTGATGGACCGACTTTCGCAATGTTTTCAATCGCACTATATCCTTCAACAGCATGACACCCGTGACATCCAAGGTCTTCAAAGAGAGCCAAGCCCTTCGTCAAATTCGGGGCGTAGTCCTGCGGTTCATCTGTTTCGGGATTCACGCCGTAATCTAACATCATCACGCCATCGTGGCAGCGACGACAATTAGATTCCATATACCCTTTCGTCTCTTCAGATGTTCTGCCGGTATGCTCATCTAATCCGAGGACAGGGGTGAGCCAGTATTCCGCGTGTGTCAAGGCATGGGCGGATTTCGCTGTGAGTGCCTGACCCTGCCCGCCGTGGCACAGCGTACACCCAAATTCATCAACCGGGTGTTTGTCGAGCAGGACATCGCGGTGGGGATGCGTCTGAAGGACAGAACGATAGCCGGTCTCATAAGAGACTTCAATTTCACCGAAGACATCCACGTCACTGAAGGTAAGCGTACCGTTTTCTTCTAATGTATATTCATCCGCTTCTGCGTCAAACCCATCTATGATAACGCTCTCGCTACCGACCTTAACACTTGCGTGCTTGAGACGATGCACGACTGGATTTTCGCCATCACCTTCCACCTCAAACATCTCTTCTCCGGACTGTTCGTAACCCGCTCTATCAGCGGAGAAGTGGCAGGTAGCACACCTATCTGCGGTGTGACTAAAGTCTTCAAGATAGTATTGAACGATGGTTCGTGTTTCACGGAAAGGATTTTCTAACAGACTCCCCAAGAAGGTCCGCTTGATACCGCCTACTGAATGCAATTTTTCTTGAAGGCGCGCAACTTCTTCGTGTTTTGCTTTGTCTGTTTGCAAGGATTGAAGGGACGCTTGTGCGGCGGTGATACCCGCAGTAATTTCCGTATCTGTAGGATTATATTTCTGGGCAGTGAGATAAGTGCTGAGCGCACTCGGCGTGTCTCCGCTAGCTTGATAAAATTGCGCTAAAGCCTTGTTCGCATTTGCAAAGGTTGCTTCTGCGTTCAAAACGGCTTCGGTGAGTTCGCTTTCAATTTGGGACTCATAATCTGCTAATTTTTTCTGCCATTTGTCAACGGTAGCATTATGTTTACCCTTTGCTTCATGGAGACTATGCTGATATTTATAGTTAATGGCATCGGATTCGCTCTGACGGAATTTGCGTTCTTGCAGTGCTTCTTCTACGGCGACCTGAGCGTTCCTGACCTCCTTCGTTAACCGACCAAGTTCCTTTGCGTCAGGTTCTTGAGGGGTCGGGAGTTCAGGCAAAGCCAACTTGGCATTCTCTAATTCCGCGCTTGTTTTTTCATACTCATATTGATAAAATTGCTGCTGGATCTGCTTCCACGGACGCCGAGTAATCATTTCATCCCAGAATCCCCATATCGTCACCAGTCCTAACAATCCGGACAAAATAAAGAACAAAGCAGAATACGACTTACTCTCAGCAGGAATTTCCTTTTTGCTCCTCACGAAATTTTCTCCCTTTTTCTATTTTTCCTTGCGGTTCGTTCAAGCGGGCTTGGACTCTGATGTTCCTTTCCGTAAAGCCAGCCCGGCTCGTTGGTTGAGCTTACGTTCTCTCGGCTAAGAAGAAGAAAGACGTTAGAACTTTCACAAATTTCTTTGCTAACAGCCGATGGCTGCTAACTATTTTTAGATGTTGAACCACGGGGATACCCAGATGTATTTTACATTCAAAACCACACGCAAAACCATTTTTATCGGCAGAGCGAGCATGGTTAAGAACAGAAAAGAGACGACGATATACCGGACAAGACCGAGTTCTTGTAAGAATTGACTACTCTTACGCTTCCATAAGTAAAAAACGGGACCGATCGCGAAATAGCCTGCAACCACCACGAACCCGAAAAAGTTCGCGGTATCTGCCTCGCGGATGCCGAAAAGATACGACAAATTCACATTGGTCAACGGAACAACAAGATGTGGATCCCACGCTTCCCACGGTGCAAAGAAGTTCCATCCAGGTCCTCTGAGGAATGTCCCGACGACCATTAAGACAATCCATAAAACGATGAATCCAAAGGAGAATACTGCAAGCGCGAAGGGACGTTCTTTTATTGTGTAATACCCCTTACCCTTCGGATTAATGTCAATGTAGGGAATAGCAATCAAGCCCGCGATGATTAGCCCTGGGAGCACGACACCAGCGATCCACGGATCGAAGTAAACGAGCATCTCTTGAAGGGCAAGGAAATACCACGGTGCTTTAGAGGGGTTTGGTGTCTTCGTCGGATCACTGGGTTCTTCAAGCGGTGCATCAATCATAATCGACCATACACCGAGCACGAGCATCACGATAATAGCGCAGATAAACTCATTCCGGCACAGATAGGGCCATACATAAACCTTATCGTTAAGAGCGGCATCCGAAGGAACACCTGTTTTGTCCGTCTGGCGTGCCTGCCGGTATGAAAGCCAGATGAAATAAGGTATCAAAAAGAGAATAGCAACAATGGGGACATTATCCGGCTTCGTCACCAGTGCTATAAAATGCTCCATATTTTTCTGCTCCTTTTCATAGCCATCAGTATGGATTTATTAAAAAAATCCTTTCAGTTATCAGCAATCAGTCCCAAGAGAGGTTGGTGTATCAACACCCTCTTAACTGACAGCTGACTACCGACGGCTGATAGCCATTTTACAGAGGTCCAGAGATACCGCCATCTTTACGGACACGCCAGAAATGTAAAGCCATCAGAACGCTTGCCAACAGCGGTACCGCAACGCAGTGCAAAATATAGAACCTCAACAACGTCGAGGGACCTACGATTGTACCCGCCAGCAGCGCGAATCGGACATCGTTCGATTGTGTGATGTCTTGCGGGGCGAATGGACCTTCATGCCCCAAGACCGGTGTTGCACGTGCCATGTTCGTACCGACAGTCACCGCCCAAAACGCCAACTGATCCCACGGCAACAGATAACCCGTGAAACTCAGGAAAAATGTCACAAGCAACAAAATAACCCCAACTGCCCAGTTGAATTCTCGAGGCTTCTTATATGAACCTGTCAAGAACACCCTGAACATATGTAGCATCACCGAGATAACCATCCCGTGTGCTGCCCAGCGATGCATGTTCCGCAGGAGCATCCCGAACGGAATGTCAAATTCGAGGTATTGGACATCGTGGAAGGCATATTCAGCTGTTGGACGGTAATAGAACATCAGGAGTACACCGGTGACGGCTGTCACGAGGAACATGAGGAAAGTGATGCCGCCCATGCACCATGTGAATCGGAAGTTCAACGCGTGGCGAGAAATCCGGGGAGGATGGAGATGTAACCAGACGTTTTGGAGGACCTGTAAGGTATAACGGCGCCCAGTGTTTTCATATCCGTGGCGGAACATAGAGCGCCAAATGTCGGAATTCGTAATCTTTTCTTTGAGCCCTTTACGTTCTTCATTCATACTTTTTCTTGCAAGTTTCGACGGGGACGTTGCGATATTGGCTTCAAAACCGCGTCCTACAACGCCGAAACGCCTTTTCTACCTGACGGGAGCCAGGCACAAATGCTCTCCTTTCTTCAGACCTTCAAAAAGGAGCCTGGGTCGGTCCACTGCCCCTTCTCACCTAAAAACTTCACAGACTTGTCAATTTCGATCTGTCCATCTTCTGCCAAAGTAATCTTAACACGTTCCAGGGGCCGTGGGGCAGGACCTTCATAGTTAATGCCCTCTCGGTCGAAACCGCTACCATGACACGGGCACTTGAATTTGTTTTCAGAACCGAGCCAGCGCGGCGTGCATCCGAGGTGTGTGCAAATCGTTAAGAGCGCGTAGAATTCACCGTCTTGTTGCCGGACAATCCAAACACCAAACGGCTCTTTTTTGAACTTTTCACTAACGCTACCCGGTGGATATTCTGCTGGAAATCCTGCTTTAAATACAGAGGAGGGTTCAAACAGCACACGTGGATACAGATACCGAACCAATCCCGGTCCGAAGGTCAAGCCCAATGCCGCAACGAAATTCCCCCAGCCGAGAAATTTAAAAAATTTACGTCGAGATACCACTTATACCCCCGATCTTGTAAGGCAACGCTTACGCGCCACACCCACGAACTAAAGACGAATCGCAAACATTATAACCCAAATTCCAAATAAATGTCACCAAAATCTTCCTACATTTGAAAGTCTATCCCACACAAACAAGACTGGCGCATTGATTCCAGATGGGTTCGATTAAAGTTCATCGGAAACAATTTCGCGCAATGAGCGTTAATTATTATAACATGTCTTCAAAAGTTTGTCAACCAATTTTTCAATTATGACAAATTTAAATTAATAGAAAACAGCAGGACGGGTAATCTGTTCGTAACTTCTATCTCACCTCGGGATCAAGTCGCTCATCACATCTGCACCCTCCAATATGAAATTAGTAAAATTATGTTCAATTTCCCAAACATTTATGATAGAATCCAACGCAGTATTTTCCCAGTTTTCAGGAATCAATAACCCACAAACAAAGGAGAAGTGAGATGACACGCCTTACAATTAGTTTAATCATGGTAGGTTTCATGTTTGCACACGTCAGCATCGCTGAAGTCGATCCGGGATCCATTGTCGGCGCGTGGTTGTTTGATGAAACGGGTGGAAAAGTCGCCAAGGATTCATCTGACAATGGGAACGACGGCGACCTTGTCGGTGGTGCGAAATGGGTGAAGGGTAAATTCGGCAATGCCATCGAACTCAATGGTAAAGACGCTTGGGTCACTGTGCCAGAGATTGGACCGCTTGATGATTTTACACTCATGAAATGGTTCAATTCGACGGGTAGGGTCGGACTCTGGAGATGCTTCTTCAACCGTGACGGTTGGGCACCTGGATTTGTCCACTATCAATTCCGTCCAGACAACAAGATGGAAATGGCTATTCACTCTAACAACCCAGTCCGACATCCCGGTTGGCCGAATTCAGATTTCACGGCAGGCAAAGACATCTTGGATAAATGGTTCCATCTCGCAGTCGCCTATAGCAGCACGGATGAATTCGTTCGCGTCTACTTCGATGGTGAACTCGATGCAGAGGGTAAATGGGGACCCTTGCCCGGGGAATTTGGACCCGGACGGATCGGCTCATGGGACGGTGGCGGAAGAGAGTGGGAAGGGATGTTCGATGAAATGCTACTTTTCGATGTCGCACTGGAGGAAGAAGACATCCAGATGCTTATGGAAAACGGATTAGAAGACACGCTTGCTGTCGAACCAGCGGGTAAACTTACAACAAATTGGGGGAAACTCAAATTAGGGCGAACGTACAGTAGATAGGTAGGAACAAGGTATAGACAATCTCCGAAAGGCGCGCTCGCACGCGCGCCCGGAGGTATTATCAAGCCTCTAAAAAAGAGTCAGTTGTGGAATATCGACCGCCTCTTGTAACTTTCGCGTCGCCTCGGCGATGTCGTCAACAACGGCTTGTCGGAGTGTCGTAAAATTCTCACCCTCCTGCCGCAGGACATAAGCAGGGTTAAACGTCGCCATAGCGAACGGAGCATACGTAGTATCTGTAAACCAGACACCCCGTTCCTCTGTAATGCGAAAACTACGATGGATAAGCACTTTCGCGGCAGGCGCGCCCATGCACAAAATCACCGAAGGTTGCATCAAAGTCAGCTCACCATCAAGCCATTTGGAACACCCCTTAATCTCTGATGCCTTCGGTGGACGGTTCTTCAACACATTCCCCTTAAGACTCGCGGCACGACACTTAATGATGTTCGTGAGCCAGATGTCGCTACGTGTTAACCCGTTCGCTGCCAAAACATCATCAAGCATATCCCCAGCGGGACCTGAAAATGGAAGTGTCGTCCGATTATCAGCAGCCGAGGGTCCCTCCGCGACAATCGCTAACTTTGCGGTGACATCGCCGCTACCGAAAACAACATTCGCACGGGTTTTCGCTAAATCACAGGTTGTACAAACACTTGCCAGTGCTTTAAGGGCTTGCATCTGTGTATGAACGTCACTCATTTTTCCCACCAACTTCTCTACAGATCATCTCATAGTCAAAGGGATTCTTCTTTCCGACAGGGGGCGGTTGGAAACCGCACCTACCCGGGTTGGAGATGGAACAAGATTAAAGCTACAGGGTGCCACCCGAGGTTTTCGCGAAGTGAACGCTGGCGTGCACTAACTGATCCGGTTGTGTTCCTGTAAACGTTAGTTTACAAATCGGTTTGTCCCAATCATACTGATAGCCGCTTCCATAGGTCGCCACATTTATCGGTAGGTAATCATCGGGTACATGAATAAAGCAGGTTCCCTCAGCCTGCCTAAGCGGTTTACAGACGAGCATGTAACTTTGGCTGTGCCCATCCCAACCAGCAGATAAAATCTCAACGCCGCCCTGTGTATAGTGCATATCCGTAGCGAGCAATTGAGGTACATCCTGTTCTTCACGGAAGCAGAGCAGTTTCGCAGAACGGGGTGGGATGTTCAACAAGGTTACACTCTGTGAAACCTTCCCGAGATATTGACGCATCCAGAAGTCATGGACGAGGAATTCTTTAGATTTGGGTAATCCAAGTGCTTCCAGTTCAAAATAGGCATCAGTCTCGTAGTCATCCCAGTTGAAAACCGCGGCGATATGCCACGCTTCACGAGGCGTTGACACCGGTAGGCTCCATATTTTGGGAAAAGGTTCATCGTAAAGATCTACAAGTGTAGCGGCTTTGCCCATGAGTGGAAAGATTTTCGCTAAGTATTCTGCCCGCGACGCAGTAAGCGTTGCAAATTGGTCTGCACAGAAAACTGTTCCACCACTCAATGCCGCCGCTGTCACTTCCACAATTGCCTCGTTGACAGGACGCGGTTCATCAACTGCAATCTCACCAAAGACGTGTCCCCAGAGAACGTTATGCTCCCTCATATGTGCCGCATATCTGCTCAGGCGATGCTTTGTGCCACGCTGATGATGCCACGTGTCGCTTGCCCGGTTAGAAGCCGTGCTCACAGTGGAAAGAGAAGAGTTGAGGAGCGGGGTATTGACATCAATACTACCAATGCATGGACCAGGTACGGCATTGTACCCTGCGAGGAGGACCTCATCTTTTTGAAGCACATTTTCCGACCGCGTCTCACTGATAGCATCTCTGAGCAATGTTCCAGCGAGACGATAAAGTTGGACTGAGGTTAGGGTGCTATCATGCCAATGCAAGTTGTGTGAAGCATTCGTGAGCCCCATCGTATAAGCTGTAAAGTCGGCATTAATGAGTGAATACCCACATTCGCTAATTACCTGTTTAATTTGTTCACGGATACGTGACTGCACCTCTGGGTGCGAAACATCCAAGAGGGCGACCTCTTTACCACTCTCTGGTAAATGAACTGTGGCAGGTTTGTAGCCATTACGCGCTGGACGATTACGGGAATATCTTCTTCCGCCACGGGACGTAGTTCTCTCTCGTATACAATAGTCTGGATGACTTTGGACAAGCTCCGAATCAAGTGCTGCACAGAATGGATTGAACCGGATCCCCGCTTTGAATCCTTTTGCCCGGATGTGGCTGGTAATCGCTCGTATTTCCTCACGGTTTTGCGATACCGAAACCTCTGAGCTTTGCGTAAAAATCCCCAATTCTGATTCCGAGACCGCGTCCAACTGAATACAATCAATACCGCCTGGACAGTTCGGTTGAAACAGTGGATTTTCTGCAAGCGCGTCTGCTTGTGTTAAGATAGCATCGGCATTGAGTGTCCCTTCTGTATCCGAAAGCGTCCAGACAGCAGTTGGCGCGCCATATTTGAATGTTGACTCAGCCTCAATACGATTGCCCTCGTGCGCGACATTCCGTGCCGCGACAAGCGAAGTATAATGTTCATAAGCTACAGACGCTTTACCTGCAAAGTTGATATAAGCAGTTTCAGAGATGATTTCTTCACCGGAATTGCACTGCTGCCGACACTCGTGATAAAGTGCCCACGGATTAACATCCGATGCAGATGACTTCTTACCATGCCCCTGCGAGCCGCGCCCCCCATTTCTTTGACAGCCAACTTGAATTCGGGGCCACCATTTCTCAGTCGTCAGAAAACCGAAGACGAGTGCCTTCCCGCCCTTTGTATCGCAAATCACACCATCATTACTCGGATGCATAGCGTCGGTCTCACTCAGTAGAAACCCTTCATAGAGTTTTTTACTGACACCAGGGGAAACAGGCGGCATGTTAATAAAGAGATGATAATCCGATGGAAGTCCTCCAAGCGACACAGCACCTCGGTTGGCTGAAACTCCAAGCACCGTTATACTATCGAGTCGTAATGGTTCCGATTTTAGGTTTTCAACGCCAACTTTGAGGTGTATCGCCGGATGTGCGGCGTAGCACTTGAGGTAGGTGTTTATTCGAACCCCCTTACCTGCCGCTTCATGAGAGAAGCGAATTTGGTGATAACTGCCGAACGCATCGGTCTTCGGAGGCTCAGTGATAAATTCGCGAGTGCCAGTGTCTTCAGTTTTGACGACACTCCCATTGTTAAGGGTTATTTGTGTGCACCCATCTCGGATAATTGTGTCGCCACTCTCATCAATATAATCCCATGTTCCTTTTGAAAGGTTAAACTTAATCTCAAACTTAGTGTGGTTTATCACGGCAAGGTTACCCTGCCGTGAAACTGTTATCACATCTGATCTCATTTTTTTTAATTTTCCTTGCGGTTCGGTGAGGTCAATTGGGTGAATAACGGCACTCAACGTATATCTGAAGAAACACCCCGCTGAATGCCCGGGGAATGCCATACGGAGAACCTTCATACCGTTGATTTACGCGCATTCAGCGTTGATTCGCAAAAACCCTCTACAAAGTCATTAACCTCCAGAAGCGGCAACTGCCCAACACGATATTATCGCCGCGGGTCCATCCCCTGCTTGAGAGAGTGAAAAGGTGTCTCCAGGGGCGAGGAAGAGGACATCATGTCGTTCCAAAGCACATATCTCTCCAGCATCCGTTGTCACTTCAGCAGATCCATCCCTCAGCACATAAATCGATTCGCTGTCTATCGGTTCATGTGCAAAGCCTTCACCTTCGTTGAGATAGATGTAATCTAAGGCGAGGTGTACAGAGCCTTTCTGTGGAGAGACCACACTTCGCCATTCGGCAGATTTCCCAAAAACAGGACCGCTGCGCGCCATATTGATAACTTGGACGTTACTTCGATGTCCATCTTGAGGTGTCGGAGCTGTATTGGGTGTATCCCGCTCGCCCCGGTAGAGTGCCATATCCGGCGGAGCTTGGAAACTAATTAGACGCGCCATGTTGGGCGTCGTATTCACCGTTCCATGCACCTCGCCCGCGGGCACAAAGATGACATCGCCCGCAGCAATCGGTGTATAGACCGCTCCTTGGCGGATAGCACCACCGCCTTCTAAAACGACAATTGCGTCTTCCGATGCATCGTGATAATGCTGCGTAAACTCTTGACCGGGGGCATGAACCCCATGATTTAAGGTCAATTGTTTGGAACCCATATCGGGATGCACGACACGCCAATTTTTACCTTTGCCCATCTGAAAGGGCGTTCCGGATTGGAGATTCAAAATTTTCATGTTTTTAATTTACCTTGCGGAGGAACAACGTGCGTTTTGACTTTGATGTGCGTCCCTTAAATCCGCTCTCCAAATGTAAAGCAAAGACAAATTATGCCATTTAAGGCATAATTTCATTATGAACTACAGAGTTTGAGGCTATTGTAGCATAACCTGTTAGGTTGTGCATCTTCAGACGTAGAAAACCAACGGTCTCCTACGCTACAAAATACCGCAGATAGCAAATCTGTTTACCGAAAAACATTACTTACCGGCTCAAAGTCCTGTCCGTAGTAACTTGCGTTAGTAATACTTAAAGCTTTTTTTCATAAAACGATACAACCGTCTCCCCGTAACGAGCTTGCCGACTCCGTCTCAAACTCCCGACTTCATCTGGTACAACACACTGCTTCGCATGTTCAACAAGCAAAATACCACCGATACAGAGCAGTGAACCCTTGGCAAGCAGTGGTAAACAGGTCGTATACAACTGCGATCCCCCTGCTAAATCAACACGGTATGGAGGATCGAAATAGATAATTTCAAATATAACAGATCGCTTACAGAGATACGTAATCCCTTTCACAACATCGCGACGGAGCAGATGATACCGCGCGTGGGATTCAGTAAGCAGATCACACGTGCAGAGGTTGCGTTCTATAATCTTGATGCACCGCGGGTCGCGCTCCAAAAACGTGACATGTTTCGCGCCACGACTCAACGCTTCAATTCCCACACTCCCGGTCCCTGCACAAAGGTCCAAGAAATTTGCGTCTACTATCCGTTCCTGCAGAATACTAAAGACCGATTCTTTAACCCGATCAGCAGTAGGGCGGACGAAACGATTTCCTTTCGGAGCCGCCAAGCGTCTGCCTCTGGATGTGCCAGCAATAACTCTCATCTTTTAACTATTCCTTGCGGCTAAAAGACGTGAACTCGGACTTGGACGTGCTTTTCTCTCGAGTCGCCCTCCATTACATTACGGGCTTGGGTTTCGCCTCTAATATTCTGCCGACTTAACGCCAATTGCGCGGCAAATCGCCACTCACAACTGCTAAACTACAAAATTTTGAATAACTCCTCTATGACCGAACCGTCGTCAACGACCCGTATCGGCCGTCCAGAGCGAGAATCGTTCTCTTCATCAGGATCGATGCCGAGTGCAAAGCAGAGCGAAGCAAATAGATCTGGCACCCTGACAGCACCGCTGACCACCTTAGTTCCATCTTCATTTGTGCTCCCGATCACTTGCCCACCCCGCGTACCGCCTCCGGCGATAACAGCCGACCAACCAGTGGTATGATGGTCGCGTCCATCGTTATTGTTAATCTTCGGGGTCCGACCAAATTCGCCAAGCCATAGCACAATCGTCTCTTCAAGCAGATCCCGTTCAGTCAAGTCCTTTAGGAGCATTGCGAACGCGGGATCTACCACCGCAAGAAGTTCTTTCGTCCGCTCAAAGTTGTTTTCATGTGTATCCCATCCGTCCAGCGAAACTTCAACAAATTTGACCCCAGTCTCTATCAGCCGACGCGCCATCAAACAGCCTTGACCGAACTTGTTCATTCCATAAGCTGCGCGGGTAGCCATGGGTTCTTCGTTGAGGTGAAACGCATCTATCTTCGGGGAGTTGATGAGTTGATCGGCTTTTTTGTAAATCGCTTCGTGTGCTTCCGTGCTGCGCCCTGTCCGTTTCGCGATAAAATCTTCCTCAATCGCTTTCAGCATCTTCAGGCGTTCGCGAAAACGGTGCGTGTCCATCTGTGAAGGATACGAGATATCTTCTACGGGGTTCATCGGATCCTTGACGACGAAGGGATCGTGCGTTGCACCGAGGAAACCGCCGGAATACGTCGGCGAATTAATATTAACGGAACTCGGAAGATCGGAGAGATTGTCCTTAAGGTAGTAAGAAGTGAGTGAACCGAGGGTTGGGTGTCTGACTGCCCCCCCAGGGGCGTACCCTGTATGCAGCAAATAGCGTGCGCGTTCATGATTGCCTTCACGTGAAATCATCGATCGGATAATAGAGAGATGGTGCGCCTGCTCTGCAACTTGCGGGAGATGTTCGGAAACCTCTATGCCTTTCACACGTGTTGGGATTGCTGCAAAAGGACCGCCATTTTTGGTCCCGGGTTTGGGATCAAACGTGTCTAGTTGGCTCGCGCCACCGCTCATGAATAAAACAATACAGCACTTGGCGCGCGGCACAATATCTTCAAGTTGTGCCAGACTCTTTGAACTGAAGTGCTGCATCGCGACGAGTCCCAGAAAACTGCTGATACTGCTTTTGACAAAACAGCGGCGTGAGATTTCTTTATGCCATAATTCGGGTGTGTCGTATTCTGGAACCCATAATTTCGCGATCATGTCTATTCTCCTCGTTCATCATGTCCACACTATTTTAACACGCCTGTGTCTTTTTAAACAAGAAAAACTTCAGAGGCACCTCGTTTTCCATTCTTCTGTCACATTTCCTCTGAGCCCCGATAGGCGCGGTTTTCTAACCGCACCAGACCATCAAAACAGATTTCAGACCGGAAGAATGAAAGGATAGACGGCAAATATAGATCATAGTTTTGCCCAACCAACATTTACTACAGCCAAACTCATGTGAAATTATAGGTTGGGGCCCCAACCCCTACGAGAAATATTTATGTCCCCTTGCAAGAAATATCGTATTCTTTTAATTTCCTTTGCAACGTCCGGATACCTATCTCCAATACCCTTGCGGTTTCTGTCCGATTTCCATCAAGCGACGCTAAGGTGGCTCGGATGAACGTTTCTTCCATCCTCTTCAGTGGTGTGCCAATGGGGAGGTTCACGCTGGG
>JAAXHD010000300.1:0-188 GCA_012271015.1 Candidatus Poribacteria bacterium
GGATTAGGAACCACGAGTCGTGTAGGCGAAATAAAGCCCTCGTCCAAGGTTGAATCCGTTTTAATCTTCCATTATTTGCCGACTAGATGGGTCACAACATTGGCGACGAGGGTAAAACAAGACCCCAAGAAGTCAACGAGACGAAAAGTTCGCGAGAAACATGGACGATAATGAACGAAACCATATCA
>JAAXHD010000300.1:264-1080 GCA_012271015.1 Candidatus Poribacteria bacterium
CTTAATTCTAAATGAAGACAACGCGAACAACAGGCAGAGGAGACGTGCATTAATGCTCCATCTCGCGGGACCCGATGTTCAAGATATTTTCCTTACCCTGCCGAACACGGGAGATGTGAAAGATTAACGGAAAGCGGTCGATGCACTGAAAGCATACTTCGCTCCAAAGTCGACACTACGTATGCTAGACACTGTTTCAGACAGCTAATTCAAGCACAATGGGAAACAATCCGACAGTTTGCAAACAGACTCAGACGAGCATCGAAAGATTGTGACTATGGCGAAGATACAGATAACCAAATTCGTGATGAAATCCTCCGCAAGTGCAGCAGCACGTACATAAAACGAAAACTCCTGGAAGAACGTCAAGGCTTCACTTTAGCTAGAGCGCTTGAAATCGCCGAGAAGTGCGAAAAAGTCGATGCACAGCTTGCTGCAATGACCATAGAAGAAAAGGGAGAGAATTCAGCTAGTGTAAACCGCATAGAGGGAACAAAGAGAGGCCATTGCAATAGAAATCAGTCACGCGGTACCACAACCGGCCGTGAGAAAACTTGTTACCGGTGTGGTAGAACCGGACATTTCGGTCCAGATTCTAACTTTCCAGCATCAGGTCAGTTCTGTCATCAATGTGGGCTGAAAGGAAATTTTCAGGAGCAGTGCAGGACAAAGCAGAAAGGTCAAGAAAAGCAAAAACAAACCAAAGGCCGCAGGAACCCCAAGGGAGGTGCTGCAAATGTGGTAGGTTGCCACAACGAAGAAGAGGAACCAGTGTATCCTTTTACCGTACGAGGCAGGAATGAGGAGAAAATTGAA
>JAAXHD010000356.1:0-5537 GCA_012271015.1 Candidatus Poribacteria bacterium
TAAGTAATTACGGATTTTACTATAACTGAAAACTGATAACCGACCACCACTTCCTACCAATACGTATAGAGCAGGACTTCCCCGACAATCAGTTGCACAACGAGAATACCCGCGACCCAATAGAAGTCCGATATCGGGCGCGCCGCGAGGTGTTTAGCAACCGGAATTACGAAAAACGGCACCATGAAAATCCAGATCCGCTCGACTTCCATCGTAAACAGCGTCGAGAATGTGAAGTAGAGAAGCGTGATTACGAAACCAACGATGAAACCGTCCAAAGCATCATGACGAAATACCCAAGGGACACGAGTTTCACTGCTTTCCTGTTCAGACGAGAGCGTATTCTGCCGCCACTCTTTCACCGATGCGACGATCTGCCGTAGCCAAACGGTCGTTATCGGGAATCCTACGCCAATGAGGAACGCAAACAGATTGGCGAAACTCAGGTGGAAATAACGTCCAATACTTTCGTAACCCGTCCCCATGCCTGATTCATCTTTTTTTATCGCTGCCCAGAGTGCCTCAATTGGACGGAACCCGGTCAGTACGTAAAGCAACAGGTAAAACCCGATAAATCCTAAAGCCGCGAACAGTAAGACCTTCAGATACTGCCCGAATTGCTTCCGCTCCAGCAAAGCGACAACACACAGAAAGACACCCACAACGACCGTTGAATAGGTCATGAACATCCCAAGCGCAAGCGAAAGTCCCGTCAATAAGCTATAGGGGCGGAATTCATGCCACGCTTGGTCTGGTATGGTTTCCTGATCTCGTGCTTTATAAAAGAGGTAAATGCTCAGGATCGGAAAGACACTGAAGGGACCGTCCATTGACGTGCCGGTGAACATTACAAAGTTCGGGGTGATAAGAAAAAGGAGCAGGGCGTACCGACCGACTTTTTCGCCGTAGAGATGCTCACCGAGACGATAGATCGGTATGACTGTGAGCGCGGTGAAAAGAATGGAGACTAACGATGCCGAGACGAGATTGTAACCGAAAAGTCCGCTGATATGCCATAAAAAAAGCACACCTCCGGGCGGATGCGTGCGCGTGTGTCCTGAGAGCGTATCAAACAATTCCGGTTTGCTATAATCCCGTAGAAACTTACGGATTCCGAGTTCGTCGACCCGCGGCACATCACCGTAATATTCTAATGAAGTTCGAGTATACGGCTCTAAAAGCGTTAAGATTCGCGTCTTTTCACCATCACGTTCAATTTCTCGGTAGCCATCAATTTGGGCAACACTGATGTTAATGGCGATGAAGCAAGCAATCGCTATCCATATTAAGCGACGACCATCCGCACCCGCAAGCAGGTATCTGTGGCAGAGATACAGAAATCCGACACACACCACGAGGGCAGGCAATACCCACCAACTCAAGTCGAAACTCGGTTCGGCATAAAGGGGTAAAATGTGCTTGTCAAACCGCACCGCACCGAGGTTGATAGACATCTCGCGCATGCTGTAATACAGGAATAGATGGTAACCTAAAAAAAACAGCGCGAGCAACCCAATCTGAACAGGGATCAATCGAATTGCTTTCTGGGAATACTGCCAAAAGTCCTTCATTTTTCCTTATATGGATTTATGGGTCTGAGACGCCTCTAACTGTTGTGCTGCTTCTAACAACGCATTCGCCAAAAATTCCGGGTTGACCTCGTCTTTTCCTCGGAAAGTACGCACCCGCTCCCCACGAACCTTCAGAACGGCAAGCTCCTTGCCCCCCAAATGGATGCCGACTTCAGCGTTGCGCGTCTCACCGGGTCCGTTGACTTCACACCCCATCACAGCGACTGGGATTTTGATGCCGTGTTTCTCTAAAAGTTCCTCAGCGACAGCCACAATATTCTCATAATCCGCCGCAGGGTCACCGCGCCCGCAGAACGGACAGGAAACAACGTCTAACATGTCGTCTGCCATACCCAATGCCCGAAGGAGTTCTTTTGCGGTCAAAACCTCCTCAAGGGGGTCGCCGGTTATCGAGATACGGATGGTGTCACCAATTCCCTCCAATAACAATGTACCTATGCCGAGTGTCGATTTGACATGCGAGCGTCGTGGCGTACCGGCTTCCGTCACACCGAGATGTAACGGATAGGGGACTTTCGCGGCAAACTGACGGTTCGCTTCTATCATCCGAAGTGGATCGCTCGACTTCACAGAGATAGCGATGTCCCTGAAATCGTGTTCCTCACAAATCTTGACGTGCCGCATTGCACTCTCTACCAACGCTTCCGCTGTCGGGGACGGGTATTTCTCTAAGAGATCCCTTTCAAGCGATCCTTCGTTGACACCGATACGGATGGGGATATTCGCCGCTTTCGCTGCAGACAGGACCTCGGCAATTCGCTGCTCATTACCGATGTTACCCGGATTAATACGAACCTTCGCCACCCCTGCATCCACTGCTGCGAGTGCGTATCGGTAGTTGAAATGGATATCCGAAACGATGGGGACAGGCGAACGGTTCACAAGCATACTGAGTGCCTTGGCATCCGGTTCTTCGGGGACAGCAACGCGGACAATCTGCGCGCCTGCCTCCGCACACCGCTCCACCTGTGCTAACGTGGCATCGACATCACGCGTCAGCGTTGTCGTCATCGTCTGGATGGAGATAGGGCTACCGCCGCCGATTGGGATATTCCCTACCATAATTTTTCGCGTAAGTCGTTTGTTGCTGATTTGTAACAGTTCTTTCATATTTTTTAATGGTTGTCAGTTTTAAGAGTCATCAGTTGTCAGTACGGTTTTTCTGCGAAAAACCTTTCAGTCATCAGTTAAGAGGTGTTTCCCCTCGTTTAGCGGCACCCTCTTGTAACTGATAACTATTCCCCTGATAACCGATCACCGACGACTGACAACTCCTAAAGCCTTGATGAATTTTTCGTTTTCCGGTTGTGTGCCGATTGTCACGCGCACTGCATTTGGATAGCCGTAGCCCCCAATTGGACGTACGATAACACCCTCTTTCAGAAGAGCGTCTGCGACATCCGTTCCCGATTGTCCGAGGTGCAACATGATGAAATTGCCTTCGCTCTCAACATAACGAAGCCCCATGTTGTCAAATGCGTCGTAAAGAAAGGCTTTACCGCTGGCGTTTTGTTCTCGGCTTTTCGTAACGTGTGCAGTATCCTTGAGTGCGGCTTGCGCCGCCGCTTGTCCAACCAAACTGCAATTGAAGGGTTGGCGCACCCGATTTAAGGTCTCAACCAACGGAGGTGATGCGATGCCGTATCCGATACGTAGCCCAGCCAGCCCGTAAATTTTGGAAAATGTTCGGGTGATGATGAAGTTCCGTCCCTCCAGCACATAAGGGAGCGTCTGCGGATAGTCTGAACGGTCGACGTACTCATAATAGGCTTCGTCAAAAACGACCAACACATCGTCCGGCACCCGTTCCATAAACGCCGCTGTTTCATCCGCTGTGACCATCGTGCCTGTCGGGTTGTTCGGATTCGCAACGAAGATGACCTTCGTTTTATCGGTAATCGCCGATGCCATAGCAGAAAGGTCGTGTGTATGCTCAACCATCGGTACGACGACTGCTGTCGCACTGCATAACTTTGTCACAAGACTATAGACGACGAACGCCCCTGCGGCATAAATTACCTCATCGCCGGGTGCGACATACGCCTCGGCGACGAGTTGTAGCACATCGTTCGAGCCGTTCCCCAAAATCAGATGTTCAGCAGAAATACCGAGGGACGCTGCGAGATCCTCTTTAAGATAGTAGGCGTTACCGTCAGGGTAGAGATGCACCTGTGTGACACTCTCTGAGATCGCCTCCATCGCCAACGGCGAGGGACCTAACGGGTTTTCGTTGGATGCCAGTTTGATAATATCAGTAATGCCCAACTCGCGTCGGACTTCTTCAATCGGTTTACCACCCTGATACGGCTGAATCGTGTCAATGCTGGGTTTCGGTTTTAGCATAACGTTTCGCTTCTCAATTCTCTGTGACTGCAAGCGCGTCTACTGAACACGCCCGAATACAAACCTATTATAGCACACGATATCCTTTTTTGAAAAGTTTTTTCATGCCCAGAAGAACTGAATGTTCTATCTCAAACACAGAGCCATTCAATTGTCGGCTTTCTATCCATTTTTGTAAGAAATCGCGACCGGGAACTCGCTCCTACAAGAAGCGGTCAGCCATCAGTAATCATAGGTCAGTGAAGAGACGGGTTGAGGAGAGAGACGGTTTTAGGACGCAAACTGGAAAGTTTGCGGTACAGAAGAGTCAGAATCGGGAATCGGAGTGTTTTTGCTTGGGCGTTTCCCCCCTACAGGAGAATTGAATGGCTCTGATCTCAAACACCTATTCCCTTGACAAAAAAGCGGATTTCGTTAAAATAGTGGAAAATCCTCATTTCACAACATCAATTTGCGCATGTACAGCATGCGAAAGGAAAACTCATGGCACAAACACCTCCAGAATCCGCAGTCATCCTCTTTGACGGCACAGACCTCAGCAACTGGACAAGCCTCGATGGCAGCGAACCGAGTTGGCAAGTCGAAGGCGGCGAAATGCTCGTCATTCCACGCGCCGGGGACGTCATCAGCAAGGAAACCTTTACTGACCACTTCGTTCACGTCGAATTCCGGTGTCCCGATATGCCCGAAGCGACCGGACAAGCAAAAGGGAACAGCGGCGTATTCCTCCAAGGCAGATACGAAGTCCAAGTCTTGGATTCCTACGGCATTGCCGTCCCTGGAATGGGTGATTGCGGCGCAATCTACAACCAGTTCGCACCGCTTGTCAACGCTTGTAAACCACCGCTCGAATGGCAAACCTACGACATTACCTTCCGAGCACCCCGCTTCAACGACGCAGGCGAAATGACTGAAGGTCCGCGTATCACCGTCATTCAGAACGGCTTGGTGATTATTAACAACGCGCAGCTCGCTGGCGCGACAGTCGGAAGCATCGATTCAGAAGCCGCTACACCGGGTCCACTCAAACTGCAAGACCATGGCAATGACGTCCGGTACCGGAACATCTGGGCAGTGCCACTCCCGCTTGAGGGCTCGGACAAATATTAAGAGGAATTTTATGGAAACCAATCAAGATCTTCCCACACTCCCGAGGCGACGACTCGGAAGAACGGAACTCAGCATCCCCGTTGTTCCGTTCGGCACACAAGGATTTGGAAACAACTTCGGCTTCGTCTCCGATGAAGAGGCTGTCGAACTTGTCAAACACGCCGTATCCATCGGTGTGAACCATTTCGATTGCGCACGTTGTTATGGGGATTCAATGCGGAAACTCGGTCTGGCGTTGAAGGAGATCCTGCGCGAGGATGTCATCATCACCGGAAGGCTCTGTTGTCATTCCGCCGCGAAATGGGGCGGTTACGGAGAAGGCAGACCCGATTATTCCGCCGAACGCGCAATCGCCGACCTCGAAGACCAACTCGAACTCCTCGGCATAGATTATTTCGACGGGATGCTTATCCACGACCCAGGTGAGATCGATCCCACGTTGGAGAAGGGCGGTATCCTTGACGGCTTGCTTCAATGTAAAGCACGCGGACT
>JAAXHD010000356.1:5570-6365 GCA_012271015.1 Candidatus Poribacteria bacterium
CGTTGACCTCATCCTCTGCTTCAACGATTACAACCTCGTCAGGCAGAACGCCGCTGACGACATCCTTCCGTACGCCGCTGAACACGATATCGGTGTCATGAACGGTTGGTCGATCCTACGCGGTATCCTCACAGGTGTCGATCTCGATGCAGAAATTGCACGCGGACGGTGGAAAAAAGAAGGTGATGTCGCAGCAGCATACCCAATTTGGGAATGGTGCGTTGAAGAAGACATTAGCATCCTACAACTCGCGCTTCAGTTCTGTCTGAAAGAAGAGCGGATTCAGGGCAACAACATCGGGAGCCTCAACATCGAGCAGCTTGAAGCGAACGTCCGCGCCGCCAGCACACCGCTCCCCGACGAGGTATGGGAGAAATACGAAGCACGCTTTGGCGCAGACAATTAGAGGCTATCTGTAATAAAAAACGGTAGGTGCGGTTTCTAACCGCACCATTCCTCCTCATAATTCTACCAGATAGTTTAAGTTCGTAGTAGGGCGATTCATCGCCCGTTTTAACGCGTATTGTCCCGCCAGTCCGCACGCGACTTGCGCCATTGCGCCACTACAAACAATAATTACGTTTCACCCTCAACTAATTTTTCCAAAAACTTATGCGTCACACGCGGGAGCGGATAATCCCGCAATGCCGCGATCTCGACCCACTTCGCATCCCGCGGACCCTTCAGGACCACTTCACCTGCTTGATAATCGCACTGAAACACATCCACAACAACCTTGAAATGCGTATACGCATGCCTGACACGCGTGAGGGATCGCAGATGGGTGACAGAGAG
>JAAXHD010000060.1 GCA_012271015.1 Candidatus Poribacteria bacterium
GGATACTCGCTTGTTTTATTTTCTCTCCTTCTTCTTCTTCTCTTCCACATTCCCTGAGTGACGCCGCGCTGTCTCGTACGCGCTAGCAAGTCCCTGCCGTAGGGTCAACGCAAACTCAGTTGATGAAGGAACAGCGTTCGGGGCTGACATCAGTAATTACATCCTGTGACACTTTAATTTCTCATCCCGTGGAATCGTTGACGACTTCTGTGAACCGTGGGAAGTTTTAAGTCCCAATCATCGTGACTCAATATTCAATTGCAACGTTCTACTTAGCCCTGCGACTGTGGATGTGGGGGTCCTTCTCGTTTTCAATGTCCAAGAGCTTACACGTCTCTCACATAACTTTGGCCTCGAAGTCAGGAAGTCAGTTGCTTGGTCGCTCTATATCGCCCTTGGAATTCCGAAACGACAGATAAATTCACCCACTAACCTCTCAGCTACTGTGGAAGCTTCTCGGTTCGGAACTCCATCGGCCTGGCCAGCTGCCCCTCTGGTTCCTGGACCTTTAGCAAAGTTCGGAGAGATACATGGTCGGTTCATATGAGAAGTTTTGGCTCGCTGGGAAATTCTTCACTAATTCCAATGCGGCAAGCAGTTCTTTCTGCGTCGCACACTGACAGTAATTCCTCTCCTTTATTCAACATTCGGCTGGCATACGCAACCGGATGCTCCACCCCATCCTTTACCTGACTTAAGACAGCTCCAATACCATGTTTGCTAGTATATGTGTCGGCTGTAAATCTGGTTACAACAGGACTAAGGCTTTTGAAGATCAGGTCGTCAACAGGTCAAATGACGATTGGCACTCACATGTCCAGGCAAAGTCAACATGACCTTCAGTTATTAGTTAATGAAGCTGTCTGGTCAATTGAACAAAATTAGGAATACAGCGTCGATAGTAGCTGGCAAGTCCTAAGAAGCTCTTCTGTTGCATTCTCTGGCACTGGCGAATCACGCACGCGTTCAACCTTAGCAGGCTCAGTCTCTATGTCACGTTGAGACAATATGACCCAGCTACGTGACGCTCTTCTGGAACAGTACCCATTTACTCGTTTTGAGCTTGAGTCCAGCAGATCTAAACTGTGGGAGCACCTCTAGCTGTTTCAGTTCCCCTACGAATGTTTCCCTAC
>JAAXHD010000259.1 GCA_012271015.1 Candidatus Poribacteria bacterium
GCGAACAAACCCTCGTTGAACTTCGATGAACTTCAGCAAAGCAGCGATTTACCTCTGCTTTTCTAAAGACTAAACTTTTTTCAAACTCACGTTATGATAGAGCTTTTTTAAAAAAAATCAAGAAAAATAGGACTTTACATTAAATCCGATTTTTGGTAAATTGGTAAAGGACTGTCTGAGGC
The DNA here is from genome assembly GCA_012271015.1 of Candidatus Poribacteria bacterium. Taxonomy (GTDB): domain Bacteria; phylum Poribacteria; class WGA-4E; order WGA-4E; family WGA-3G; genus WGA-3G. The sequence continues at coordinate 183 of JAAXHD010000259.1, forward strand.
ATGGATTTACCCAACAATGCAAAATGCCTCACGTTTCCTTTACAACAGGGTTTCTAAAGGCGCAAGAAATTGGGATTGTCCCACCATCAGAACAAGGAGGCGGAACATGAACAGGCACACTTTCTCCGAAGCAGCACATCGTTATTTGCACATAAAGTGCGTAAATTTCTTTATTTTGGTCGTAAGTTTAGTATTTGCTACGATACCAGGTTCCATCACAGCCGGCACTACACCGGATATCCAACCCGTCACGAACGAGATGCTCCTCTCAGCACAAGACGATCCGGAAAGTTGGTTGATGTATGGACGGGACTACAGAAGCTGGCGATATAGTCAACTCACACAGGTTAACACTGAAAACGTAAAAAAACTCGTTCCGAAATGGGCGTTTCAAATTGGAACACCCTTCGACAAGTTTGAATGTACGCCGTTGGTTGTTGACGGCGTGATGTTTATCACTACCCCTTATAGCACCATCTATGCCGTGGACGCAAGAACCGGTAAGGAAATATGGCGGTACGATTATGAACTCCCCGACGATCTAGCGATCTGCTGCGGTATGGTGAACCGAGGGGCTGCCATCTTAGGGGATACAATCTTCTGGGTAACGCTTGATGCCCATCTTCTCGCCCTGGATGCAAAAACCGGCACAGTGCTATGGGACAGAGTCGTCGGCGACTTGACTAACGCTGAATCCCTCACTGTCGCGCCCTTAGTCGTCAAAGATAAGGTAATTGTCGGCATTTCAGGCGCGGAATACGGTATCCGAGGCTATATTGATGCGTATTACGCTGAAACCGGTGAACAGGCGTGGCGGTTTTACACCGTCCCTTCAAAAGACGAACCCGGCGGCGACACTTGGGAAGGTGATTCTTGGATGACTGGTGGTGGATCCGCCTGGGTTACAGGCTCGTACGATCCTGAATTGAACCTCGTCTACTGGGGAACGGGGAATCCTGCCCCAGACTGGAACGGTGCTGTCCGGAGAGGCGACAACCTCTATACCGACTGTATCGTTGCGTTGGATGCCCACACGGGAAAACTCAAATGGTACTTTCAGGCGACACCCCACGATCTGTGGGATTGGGACGGCGTAAGTGAACCGGTACTGATCGATATGGAGATAGATGGCGCACCTGTTAAAGCGTTGATGCAAGCGAATCGCAACGGTTATTTCTATGTGCTTGATAGAACCAACGGGAAATTCCTATATGCAAGCACTTACTGCGAACAGAATTGGTCCGCGGGGCTTGATGAAAACGGTCGTCCTACTGTCCTACCCGGAGTGTCCACCTCAGAAGAAGGCACGATTCGTGTCTGTCCGGGTGTTGAAGGCGGTAAGAACTGGCCCCCCTCAGCCTATAATCCGAACACAAATTACCTCTACGTTCCTTCATTGGAACTCTGTGGTTCCTTTCATCAAGGACGCGTTTTCTACGTGAAAGGTCTACCCTACCTCGGTAGCGGTATGACAGCAGAGAGAGACGAGGCTGGCGACATGCAGATGTGGGGACATATCAGCGCGATCGATGTTTCTACGGGCGAGATTAAATGGCGGCACAAAACGAATTTCCCACAATGGGGCGGATGTCTCACAACAGCGGGAGGTCTTGTTTTTGCTGGTGATTTAGAGGGACGATTTATGGCATTATCGGCAGAAAACGGCGAAGTGCTTTGGGATTTCCAGACGGGATCCGGGGTCCTCGCACCACCAATTACCTATCAACTCGACGGTGTCCAATACGTCGTAATAGCGTCAGGTGCCGTGAAATATGCTGAAGTTAATGCTCGCGAAGGCGGAACTCTCTTTGTGTTCGCGCTCTTTGATGAATAGTCGTTAGTTTTCAGTTATCAGTTTTCAGACAAGAGCCGCTCGTGTTAAGTTCAAACGTTCGCAACCGCCATACGATTCACCGACAACTGATAACGATTATAGTAAAGTTTAGCATTAATTAGACACTCCGCTCCAGCGAGGTTAGAAACCTCGCCTACCAGGGAAGGGGTGAATGTCTATCTATTTTTAGGTTTTACTATCAACGGAGGTAGCACCTATGAAACACGCTGTCACTTTGTGGATCGCGCTTCTCATATTGCCCATTTTGATGCTCCACACTGCAAACGCTAATAGCACTTTGGATGAGATTCGGGCAAACGGTCTCTTAACAGTCTGTATGGACATCCGCAATCTGCCTTACTCCAATGCAGATCCGGAACTTCCAGGATTATATGTCGAGATAGCACATCTACTGGCAGAGGAGCTCGGTGTTAAGTTGGAACTCCACTGGCTTAACACCCTCCGTGATAGTCTACTTGCTGACATGATACGCGGACATTGCGACTGCGTGATTGGGGTTCCCATTGAGGAGCGTGCCATGAGTGAGTCAATCCAATTGGGGAAAAACGTTGATTTCTCCACGCCTTTCTACGGGACCGGCTATGTATTGGTAAAACATAAAAGTAACCAAGCGTCACCTGAAAATCTCGAGGACATTAAGTTAGAAACGCTTGGGACAGAAGCGGGTTCCATCGCAAGCGATGTCCTGCGACAGATGGGATATAATCGGCGCGTTTATCGCTCACAAATCGCTGTCCTGGACGCCATCAATAAAGGGCAAATCGCTTACGGATATGTCTGGTCAAATATCGGGTGGCTGATTGAAAAAGGTTCCCGAATTCAGCAACCAGAACAGACGGACACTGCTTACCCTGAATTAGAGATTGTCGAAGGATTCGTCCCTCAAGCTCGCCTGCGTTGGAATGTTGCTATCGCTTTTAGCAAAGATAAACCAACACGAAAAACAAGCGAACTCCAAGATGTTGTTAACACAATTATCGAACAGAAATGGAGTGAGGAGAAACTGAAAGAACTCTGTGAGAAGTACCATTTGCCTTACTTCGCTCCGTTTCAGGAGGATGAACAGAAATGATGTATGATTCTACCGGCGTTACAACTTCCACCGTCGGAATAACGTGGCACATTTTCCTCCTCTCTCTGGGTGTGAGTTTTTTCTTGCTTCCGATCGCAAATGCCCAAGACTTAGAGGTAGATATTGCTCCCGCGGCACCGGGAGAAGTTATTAATTATGACGAAGATATTATCGATGGCGCGTTCTATTTCCGTTTGATGTGTTGGAATTGCCACGCGGCACAAACACGCGGTGGTAAAGCACCTGACCTTTTCAAACCTCAATGGCTCTACGGATGGACCGATGACGGTATCTTCCAGACCATCTTCAACGGACTTCCAGGGACCGAGATGCAAAAGTTTGGTGGCAAACTCTCTGATGAAGCGATCAACATGATCGTCGACTACCTCCGCACGGAACAAGCGAAAGCGGCTGGGGTCTCCTTAGAGGAAGCGAAACCTACTCAGGATTGGACACCCTACATGAAAGGCGATGTCAAAGCAGGAGAAACCATCTTCTTCTCAGACGGATACGCCTGCGGTAAGTGCCACACGGTTCACGGGAGAGGTGCCACCGGCACTGGCAACGAAATAGGTCCCGACATGACTTATGTCGCCCGTACTCGTTCACCGCAATTCATTGTCGAGTCCATTCTCAATCCGCGCGCCTATATCGCCCCTGAATATGAGATGATTACCATTTTTACCAAGGATGGAAAGGAAATCACCGGTAGGAAACGTCATTTGTATGATCACAGAGACAGATTAGACCCTGAAACAATCCAGATACTCGATGAGTCTGGAAAGTTGTGGACGACCTACTTCAACAAGGATATAAGGAGTACCAGCGTTCCACAAGCAGGCGTTATGCCTGAAAACTTCGCAGATATTCTCTCTGTAAAGCAGATGCACGACCTTCTGGCGTATCTGTTTACATTGAAGTAGCCGTCAGCCATCAGGGCGTTCGCTGCGCTCACTTTCGGCAGTCGGTCACTCGTTGGTAGAGGTTGCAAGCGTTCGGAACACCCACAACGAACTACTGATCGCTGATCGCTGAAAGCCATGAAGCAACCTTTCATAACCCAGAGACGGTTGAAATTAACCGAAAACCACCGTGAAACGAAGTGGAACGGTGACCAGATTTAAGAGATTAAAAAATGATTCGTGTAATTATTAATGGGGCATGTGGCCGTATGGGACGACTCATTATCCGAGGCGTTTCCGAACAAGCCGACATGGAAATTGTTGGCGCGATTGCATCCCCGGAACACCCACAGCTCGGGAGTGATGCGGGAGTTGTTGCCGGTATCGGGGAAATAGGGGTCGCTGTCACAGGGAACCTTGCAGAGGTACTTGAGAGTGCAGATGTTGTCATCGAATTCTCGAAGCCTGAGGCAACCCTGGAACACCTCCGACAGGTCGTCAAAGCCGACAAAGCGATGATAATCGCAACAACGGGATATGACCCTGATGAACTTGCGACTGTTCAGGAACTCGCATCACAGATCCGCTGCGTAATGGCACCGAACATGAGTCTCGGTGTCAATGTGATGATCCAGGCACTGGAATTAATCGCCAAAGCCCTCGGGGATGATTACGATATTGAGGTGATAGAGGCACATCACAACCATAAAGCAGATTCGCCGAGCGGCACAGCACTCCGCTTAGCGGAGACGGTTGCGACAGCACTGGAGCGGGATTTAGATGAGGTGGGTGTCTACGGGCGCCACGGCATTGTTGGCGCGAGACCGAAGAAACAGATCGGTATCCACGCCGTTCGAGGGGGTGACATCGCCGGCGATCATACCGTGTTGTTCGCAACCGAAGGCGAGCAACTTAGCGTCGTCCACCGAGCGCACAGCCCAGAGGCTTTCGCCAAAGGCGCAATTCGGGCAGCGAGATGGGTGGTCAATGCTCCTAAAGGATTACACGATGTCAGCGAAGTCCTTTTTTAGTGGTTTTCAGTTTTCAGTTTTCAGTTTTCAGTTAAAGAGATGTTTGTGGCATGCACATAATACGCAACCCTTACAGAAATTAACTGATAACCCATTCCTGATAACTCATAACTATTTTATTTTGACGCTCATCAGTATACTCTTTATGGTTGGTTGTGAGCAAACAGCATCCGAGAGACAGGTCCGGTACGAATGGAAAACTGTCATGGAAGGCGATTGGAGTTCACACCTATACGATGTTCACTTCATCTCTGAAAAGCACGGTTGGGCGGTTGGTAACGCTGTAGACCTAACGCCTGGAACCGATTTTGGAGAGGGTGCGGAAAGCCTTATCATCCACACAAACGACGGTGGGCAAACATGGCAGAGGCAGCATGGCGGTGTTTTCAACAAACCCCTGCGAAAGGTGCATTTTCGCTCGGTGTCAGATGGCTGGTGTGTCGGTGAAAGTGGTGTTCTGATCCGTACAATAGATGGTGGACAGACATGGCAGCATATTGAAACCGGCACGGAAAATAATCTGCATGACCTTTTTATAGGCAACAGAACAGGCTGGATTGTCGGCGACTGGGGGACAGTGCTAAAATCGACTGACAACGGACAGACGTTCACGAAAATTGATGCAAAGGCGTTCGACGGAAAGTCATTAAAAGGAGTTCATTTTGTAGACGAAAACCGAGGTTGGATTGTTACGTATAATACATCAACACCAACAAAATCAGGGAACGCTGGCTATATCTACCGTACGACCGATGGCGGAGAAACTTGGAAAGTCCAATTTGAGACGGAAGTTGCCCTATTCAACCTCCACTTCATAGACGAACAGACAGGTTGGGTTGTCGGTGATCGGCGGAGCGTCTTCGTAACAACCAATGGTGGGAACAGATGGGAATTCGTCACACGCGGAACTAACGAGCGCCATAAAAGTAGTTACGGTCAACCGGACTATCTCGGCAATGAGCCGTTGCATACCTTTACACTCTACGATATCGACTTCGTAGATGCCCAAAACGGTTGGATTGTCGGGGACTTAGGCGTGATTCTCCACACCTCGTCTGGTGGAAAAGAAAAATGGAAACATCAACGCGGCGGACCCCGCTTCCACAACAGCGCAGATGCTGTCCTGCTGGGTGTTGACTTCGTCTCAAAACAAATCGGTTGGGCGGTCGGTGAAAATGGCACAATTCTGCACACCCGCAACGGTGGTGTAACATGGGAATCACAATCAAGTCCGAGTCATCTTCTGGTAGGTGTATGTGCTACCTCACGGGATGAAGGATACGTTGTGGGCGACCGGGGCGCGATTCTACGAACCGAGGATGGAGGGGTCGTATGGAACGCGCAAGATAGCCGCACGACTGAGTGTTTCGGCGCAACCCATTTCGTGTCCCCACAAATAGGATGGGCGGTCGCAGAAGCAGGCGTCGTCCTGCATACCATAAACGGTGGAAGCGTATGGCAGCGTCAAGTTTCTGGGACACAGCAAGACCTACTCAGTGTTTTCTTTGCCGATGAAAAACATGGATGGTGTGTTGGAAGCGGTGGTGAAATCATCCATACAGATGATGGCGGGAAAACATGGCAACAGCAAAAGAGTGGAACGACTTGGAACCTTTTTGATGTTCATTTCACCTCCAAACAGAGCGGCTGGGCAGTCGGTTTGAACGGAACAATGCTCTCTACAGTTGATGGCGGTGCTAATTGGAAGTTAGCGTCTCTCAGTGGGCGTTACCCATCCTTTTTCTTGGACGCTGTCACTTTCATTACGCCTGAGATAGGATGGGTCGTCGGATTAGATTTACGTAGTTTAGGTATGGATGGGTTGATCCTACATACCGAAAATGGCGGGAAAACATGGCAACGTCAAGAAAGTTATACCGGCAATTTCCTTGATGATGTATTTTTTGTATCAGAAACAGAAGGCTGGATTGTTGGAAAAGAAGGGCTTGTACTCCATACAAAGGACAGCGGGCAAAATTGGAGACCTCAGCACACAGACACCAAAACGGATCTGAAGGCTATCTACGTAAGTAGCAAAGATAGCGGATGGGTGGTCGGCCAAAACGGAACGATTCTTAGATATGAAGCCGTTCCGTGAATAGATTTTTAACTATGGGCCTCTGGGCTGCCCTCCACTACGTTTCGGGCAGGTTTCTGGACAGTCCACACTAAGATTGGGTTCACTGAAGCCCTTTATAACCCAGAGGCGATTGGAATTAACCGAAAACCACCGTGAAACGAAGTGGAACGGTGACCAGATTCTAATAGTTGAAAAAAGGTTAAAAAATGACAGACGAACAGAAATATCTATTCGATTTGCAAGGCTTCATTGTCCTGAAGGGTGTTATCCCAAAAACAGTGATTGACACGTGTAACGCGGTATTAGATCAGTACGAAAATATGCCGCCGGATGATTATCCGCCACCGCTGTGCCTCGGCACACAGCGGACAAAAAAAGAACTCTACATCTCCAATATCTTGGAGGCGGACAGTACTTTGAACGCGTTAATCGATATCCCAGAGGTCCTGGACATCATTGAAGGCGTAACGGGTGGCCCGTATCGGCTTAACCATACCTACACAATTTATCGATGGGGTGGTGGCTATACGGGGTTGCACATGCACGGAACACCGATTATTCCGAAATGTCAGTATCACTGCAAAAACGGAGAGATGGTATCGACTTTAACAAAAGCGGTCTTTCCTATGCTGGATTGCAATGTGGAGGACGGATGTTTCGCTGTCATACCGGGTGCACATAAGAGCAACTTCCCAAAACCTTGGGGAGGGCATCCCGATGAAAACCCCGTGTTAGCACCGATTCCAGCGAAAGCAGGGGATGCCATTATTTTTACAGAGGCTCTCACACACGGGTCTGTCATCAACGTTTCAGGCAACCCACGTCGGACGCTCTATTACTGCTACAGCATTGGTTATATGCCAGATTGGGGCGGTCAAGGTTTGCACTTCAGCCCGAACGTTATGGAAAGTCTCAGTGAAGCCCAGCAGTCAATCCTTCATCTGAAATAGTCGTCAGTTATCAGTTATCAGTTCCCAGTTAAAAGAGGGGTTGATAGTCCTAACATCTTTTTTTATAACTGAAAGGACTTTTTGTATGAAGATTCAGAATTTAATTTGGTAATTTCCTGAAAATGCCCGGTGCGAGAAACACCCAAGCAAAAACACCGCACCTACCGGATCTGGGGAAAACATCAAATTACTCAAATATTTATTGAAACTTCATTAAGGTAAATTAAAATATGATTACAATCGCAGAACGGTTAGAGAAACTTCCACCCTATCTCTTTGTGGATTTACGTCAAAAAATGCAAGCGGCACAAGCCCGAGGCATCAATGTGGTTAGCCTCGGTATCGGTGACCCGGATATCCCAACACCCGATCCAGTCGTTGACACTTTATGCAGTGCGATTCAAAACCCTAAAGACTCGGATCGGCACCGCTACGGATGCGACAACCCCGTTGACGACTTTCCACAGGCAGTCCTCGACTTTTATCAGCATCGTTACGGGGTCACATTATCCGATGATCAGGTAGTGACAACGCTCGGTAGTAAAGACGCAATCGTCAAAATGGCACTCGGTATACTCAATCCCGGCGATATTGGTATAGCGGCGAGTCCAGGCTATCCTACCTACAACATCGGACATGTGTTCGCCAGTGCAACGACCTACTATGCTCCGCTTCTGCGAGAAAACGATTTTTATGTCGACTTTGATGCTATTCCTGATGAAGTAAAACGACTTGCGAAAGTCTTCTGGATCAACTATCCAAACAATCCAACAACAGCCACTGCCGATCTTGATTTTTTCGAGCGTGCTGTGGAGTTTGGTAGGGAAAATAATATCCTCATCGCGCACGATAACGCTTATAGCGAGAACACCTACGACGATTATCGCTCACCAAGCATATTGCAAGTGGCAGGTGCCGCTGAAGTCGCCGTTGAGTTTTTCTCATTAAGCAAAGCCTTCAATATGACGGGGTGGCGCTTGGGATTCGTCGTTGGCAACCCAACTGCTGTTGGTGCAGTTAAAACGGTGAAAGACAATATCGATAACGGTTCACTCCGCTCGCTTCAATTCGCCGGTGCAAAGGCGCTTTCAATAGCGGACGAGATTACACCCGCTATAAACGCAGTTTATCAAAAACGCCGCGATATGGTGGTGGATGCCCTTACAGACAGCGGATGGGCAATCGAGAAACCAAAAGCGACAATGTACGTTTGGGCACCGGTCCCTGAGCGTTTCAACGGTTCAAGTCGTGCCTTTGCGACAGCACTGCTTGAGGAAGCAGGGGTTGTGGTAACACCTGGCCTCGGATATGGGCAGTGGAGTGAAGGCTATTTCAGAATCTCGCTTACGTATCCAGATGCAGTGATTGAAGAAGCAATTTCACGGATTCGCGCTTTTTAATCTTACTTTGCAGTTCGGTCAGGTGGGTTAATGATTTCATGTGCCCTTTCGTACATCTTGAAGAAACACCCAAGCAAAAACCCTGCACTGGTGTTGCAGGCTACATGTCCGGTAGAAAGTTGTAAGGTGTTCTAAAATCTGTAAAGTTGCAAGCGCGCCTCTTTATTCACTCCATTACTCCGCAAGGTAAAATTAAAATATGAAAAACTCCATTTTAATTTTTTCTATCCTCTTATTTACACTCCTTGTTTGCATGGAGACGGAGTCTGAGCAGATCCATACCTACACCGTTGCTGATGGATTGATAGGTCCGGTTGTTCCAGTCATTTTTCAGGACAGTCGGGGCAATCTGTGGTTCGGTTCCGATCGGGGTGGCGTGAGTCGATTTGATGGAACGAGGTTTGAATCCTACATCGGATCTTTGGACACTTCTGAGAACGCGCCAACATCCAACGTAGGACCTGGGGCACTTCTCGGACAGACCCGACAAATCGTTGAAGATAAATGGGGACATATCTGGTTCCTCACCCACTTTCGCTCAGAAAACTCAGGGAGGATAAGCTGGTTTGATGGTTCTTCGATTAATCTTATCGGCACAGGTAATTCGCTGCTCGTTGACGAGCATGGCGATATATGGGTCGGTGAAAATCAGCAACTAACGAAGTATATCACTCCAGGTGTCCAACGCTTGCCACAAGCACATCCAAACGAAATTATAGGTGAAGATCTGCTCCGCTCAACGGATTTAAAAATAAACGTTATCTTTGAAAGCGAAGACGGAACTATCTGGATCGGTGGAAGCGACGGTGAAGAACAGCAGGAGGGTGTAATACTCAGTTTTCGAGAGAATCGTTGGGTACAGGGCCCCTTAAAAAGCAGTGATGGTGATGACCCAAGTGACACAACCGACGATGCAACACAGCAGATTCGTCCAAACGCTGGATTCACGCGTTATGACATGTCGAACCTCAACGCCGTGAGTAGCATTGAAACAATAGGCGAAGATACTTCTGGGAACATTTGGTTCGGTGGCTACAATCTTCTCCTGCGTTTCGACGGGCAAGCCTTTGAGCAAATTCTCCCTTTAGTTTGGGGACACAGCGGATCCATAGGACGTAGACCTGCATCAATTCAGAGGCTGGCATCAATTCGGAGCGATACGAAAGGTCGCGTCTGGTTCAGCGATGGTCGCACGACAAGATGGTGGGACGGCTCTCGGCACGGAAACCTATCAGGGTTCCTTGAACTTGAAGATGCTTGGGGAAATCTATGGTTCACGGACGAAAGTGGCGCGCATCAGTACAACACTGACCTCACGCAAATGCCCGATCGTATCAACAGCGGACTTGGCGTTGAGGGCATTCACATGATTTTTGAAGCTATAGACGGTAAATTGTGGTTTGGACACGATAACGGAGTGACAGCCTTCGACCCAACACCTGCCATTAGTACACACGCTGGACTCGGCACGAATAGGGTACGGATGATATTCGAGGACAGTCGAGGTTACCTCTGGTTTAGTGTGCCAGGCGGCGTTGCACGCTATGATGCGGAATCCGAGGAACTGACGACACATATTTTTAGAGTCAATCCAGTTCAAAATGATCCATCACCCGATCCCCAAACCGATGCCAGAAGCAGGGAGCACGTTCGATTACTCCGAACTGAAATCGAAAGAATATTTGAAGTTGGTGAGCAGGTCTGGTTTATTGACGAACCAGGGCTGAATGGCAGTTCCACGCGATTACGATATACGTTCTTTCGGTACGCAAATGGAAAATTCGGTCAAATTTCTATTCCCATCCAAACAATCATTGGACCTGGCGGGGAACGCTCAGATAGGAGTACGAATGTTCTCATTGACGAAGGCGAACATACTTGGCTGGCTTTCGGAGGCCATCTCTTCAAAGCAGATGCAACTGGATTATTATTGCTGACAGGCACTGGCTTTCAGAGGATTCTCTTTCGAGATATCGGTACGAACAGTCTCCCGACTCCAATAGCCCCAATAGAGTTCGGCACAGCCGCTATCACTGATTTGTACAGAGATCCAAACGACAGATTATGGGTGCATTTTGATGATGGAAAGGTCTTACGTTATCCCAAAGAAATTAACACTTTAACAACTCGCTTGAGTCAACCTGAAACCCTTGCCCTTAAAGCGACACACCTGTTAAAAACCACATCAGGAAGTAAATGGTTCTTTAATGCGGTAACAGGAAAATTGACACTTTGGAGTGATACTGAAATCGGTAAACCGCTTCTGATGGACAGAGAGTCCAGATCAGTCCCGATTGCCGTTTGGAAGAATCCGAGCCAGCAAAATAACCGAATAACTTTTCTTTTTTCAGACGCGCTTAAGACCTATCACGGGACATCACTCATTTCTCTCGAGGACCTTGAAATTGCTGAACTACAAGACTCCGTAACGACTCAAGAAGGGATTCTCTGGTTAGCCACATCTCGCGGTGCAGTCCGATATGATGGGCAAAAAGCCAAAATCTATACAACAAAAGAGGATGGCTTTCTCGTTGATAACGTGAAAGATGTCATGGAGGATAGCCGCGGAAATATATGGTTCGCGACCTGGGGTGGTGGCACTGTCCGATATGACGGTGAAACCTTTTATAACCTAACAACAAAAGACGGTCTCGCTCATAATAATATCTCAAGAATCCATGAATCTTCGAATAAAGATATTTGGTTTACAACCGAAGGGGGCGTCACACAATATACACCCACGCGCGGCGGCCTGCCAGAATGCCGACTCACCTCCCTCGAAGCTGGTAAAACTTACACTGACCTTTCATCGAGTTTAACGTTACCTTCACGCGGCACGAAGATATTAAATATCCAAGGTATCAGTCCACTCCGAGAAGGTCTTTCTTATAAATTTAAATTAATCGGGCTGGACACCCCTACATGGATGAACGTCTCGGCAGAGGCGTTTTCTCTTTTGACAACAAGTTCTGGAGTTCCATCCGAAGCGTGGATATCTCCCACAGCCCCCGGCTCGACAACACAACAATCCATGCGCGACAGTAGCGTTATCCAAGAACTTCAAAACCACAATGGGATTCTGCGTATCCGATATACAGGACTCAAAGCGGGTAATTATAGCTTCCTCGTCAATGCATTTCGCAAAGACTGGCCCTACACACATACCCCGGCGGTGGTGGATTTTAGTATCTCGCCCCCCCTCTGGACGCGTTGGCGAACATATCTCCCGCCCCTTATCTTTATGACCGTCGTTCTAACTTTAATTGGTCGTCTGGTTGTCAATCGACGCCATACCCTCCAACTGCGCAACGAGGTGCGTCAAAGGGAAGAGGCGGAGATGCAGCGTATCCGTGCCGAGTTGAGCGAAGCACAGAATATTCAGATGGGGCTTCTGCCAACCGAAGCCCCTGATACGAAAGGGTTTGATGTCGCGGGATTGTCCGTCCCTGCAACGCAGGTAGGCGGTGATTTCTACGATTATCTCACCGTAGCGAACGGACAGACCGCCATTGCGGTGGCAGATGCTGCTGGAAAAGGGTTACGAGGCGCGATGAATGCTGTGCTAACGAATGGGATGCTATATGAAGTCTCACGTTTCAAATCCGAAGCGGACATCATTCTCACCGATCTCAATGCGGGGTTAGCACCACGCATGTACGGACCGAGTTTCATCGCCCTCAACCTTGCTGTCCTTGATGAAGATAAGAAACGGGTTGACTATGCGAATGGCGGACAACCGTATCCCGTCCTTAAACGGGGGGAAGAGATCATTGAAATTGAAAGCAGCGACCTACCCCTTGGCAGTATGAAAAAGGTAGAGTATGAGTCCGTCAACTTCGATTTAAATGAAGGTGATATCCTCATTTTTCATACGGATGGTCTTATTGAGGCACTCAATACAGAGGAGGAGATGTATGGAACAGAACGCCTAACCGAATCCGTTTCAAAAATCCCTGATAATTTCACGGCAGCAGAAGTCATTCAAAGCCTCGTTGAAGATGTCCACAATTTCGTCGGTGAAGCGGAACAATACGACGATTTGACAATCGTTGTTATTAAAAGTTAACGGTTCAGGGCTTACGCACAAAGCAAATATCAAGAACTCAATGGAGGCAAGAGGGAAAGGAGGGGAACCTTCTTCCACCCTTCCAGTCTTCCAGTCCCTAAGCCTCCATGAACTCAATAACCGTTTGCCGATACTCCTCAGGGAGGCCGATGTCAAAGCGTCGTCCTTTGACGACATATCCTGAAAATCCGTCCGTCTTCCGTAATTCGTCTAAACAGGACGTCAGTTGAAATTCGCCTCGTTCACGGAGATTATGGGTGATATTTCGCTCCAGAAACTCGAAAATCTGGGGTTGCAGCACATAGATGCCGAACACCGTCAAGAACTGGTCCATATCCATCCCGTCTATGTGCAAATGTTCCATTGCATATTCGGGATCCGGCTTTTCATAAATCTCCGTTAGCGATAGCAAGGAGTTCTCCTCTCTCCATGTGCCGGTGACACAACCGAAATTCGACAATTGTTCAATCGGTGTAACTTTCAGTCCGACGACACTATGACCTACCTGCTCATAAGCCTCTACGACCTGCCGTGCGCAACATTCTTCCTCATCCGAACCGTAGAGATGGTCACCGAGCATGAGCAGAAACGGTTCGTTCCCAACCCACTCTCTTGCACAATAGACAGCATGTCCGAAACCCTCCTGAACGTCTTGTGTGACGAATGTTACTCGACTCCCTAATTCCAGTAGAGCGTCGCAATACGCCTGGTTCTCCTTGCTGAGTTTATTATAGTGTTCAATCCGCGGGGGTGTTTTGAAAAACGATTCAAAAAGCTCCGTATCTCCAGGCTGTACGATAAGGCAGACCTCCTCAATACCCGCGTTGATTGCTTCCTCAACGATTGCCATTATCGCTGGTTTGGCGCGTCCAGACTTGTCAATCACAGGAAAGAGTTCCTTCTTCATCGCCTTTGACGCCGGAAAGAGTCGCGTTCCGAAGCCAGCGGCAGGAATAACGGCTTTGCGGACATGCCTACCCGCCTCAATAACCAGTTTCAGGCACGACATCTGCAAATCCCGTTCGATAATCTCGATGACTCGCTGCTGGCTTTCCTCATCTTTTACAATGAATTGTGCGGAACCGTCGCCTTGCGAGCCTACACCTTTACCGCCCCAAATATACGGTTGAATCGGCTCATAATTCAAGATTTTATGAAGAACCGGTGCCGTCAACTGTGACGGACACGCGGGTATCAAGTGTTTATCGAATTCCATCTGTGCTCGCGTCATGAGCCTACCGACTGCCTCTGCATCGCCTTCGCGGAGTGCTTGATACGCCTGCTGTGTAACCTCTGCACTCACCGGACCGAGATAGTGTTGCACGTTCTTTTCTAATTCATTTTCGGCAAATGGATAACAGTGATTTAATTGGCTTAATATAAGACGTGTATCTTTACTTGCACCGAGATCGACAATGACAAGGTACATGTCGTGAGGCACATTGAAGTCTTTTACATCAATATGGTCGCCGTCAAACGTCATAAGGATAGGGCGTTGGTATGCACACCCTTGGTCCATCCGTCCACAGCGTGAAGGCGTCGTCGTTTCACCTCGGTAAGCGTACTCCATTTCCCCGCGCGTTGTTAATTTAAGGTCATAGGTCCGGTTGAATGCGCGCGCCACCAGAACACTGATAGCAGCACTCGAAGATAACCCCTTTTTGACTGGCAAATCAGTGAGATAGTTGTCTATTTCCAATCCTTGCACCCGATAGTTCGTTAAAATCTCATAGGCGACACCAGCCGCATAACTAAAAAACTCACCTTTTTCAGCTTCAGCGAGCAGCGCGCTTCGTTCCATAGGCAGGCTATAGGGACCGTGTCGTGTGCCATCGCTGAGGGTCGTCTTTAAAATCAGACGGTTCGGATGCGGTTTAACCTCGGCGTATACACCTTGGTTTGTGCTGGTTATTAAAGTATAGCCCCTCTCGAGCTCTGCGTTACTTCGCCGGTGCCCTCCTGCCCAATCGCTGTGTTCACCGAATAGGCAAATTCTTCCCGGCACAAATAGTTTCATTTTTTAATTTTTCCTTGCGGTTAAACAACGTGAGTTGGAAACTTCACGCGTCTTTCTCATATCTTAAAGAAACACCGGATTTAGTCTGGGGAGAGACTAAATCCATTCCTTGTATTACATTGCAAAAACCCTGCGCCGTTGTTGCAGGCTACCCCTTGAGTCTAAAGAAAATCCCAATCACTGACTATCGCGCAAAATATAGTATAGTATGAAGTTAACCATAAATCAACAAAACTCCTCACCAAGAACAGAGCCATTCAGTTTTCGGTTCTTTGAGTCCGTTCTTGCGAATAGGTGCGCGATGCTATCCGCAAGAATCGGGGTTACAAACCCCTCCCACTTTGAAAAACGAAATGGGTTCTTGTAGGTTGAGTTGAACGACTTGGTCCCAAAAACACCAAAGCACAAACCCGTCATTTATCCGCAATGTAAAATTAAAAACGGTTTTGTGCCCACTGACACCTCTGTTTCCATTCCTCCGCATTGAGTGTGGCACCGTCGGGCAACGTTTCATCTTTTGCTATCGTCTCAAAAACCTCTATCGCAGTTCCATAATCTTTTTGATGATACGCATTAATACCTATTGTTCTCCGTACATCCAACACGAGACTTTGATACTGCTGTGGTGTCAATTGTGCAAGCGATGGTATCTCATCTGAGATTCGCGATTTTTCCAAGAGTGCTACCGCACGGCGAAGGTACTGATTACTGCTCTGCCATGCTTTTTCTTCGTGAAGCAATTCGCCCACTAAGAGATACGCTAACCACATATCTGGTTCTGCTTGTATGCACATCGATAGATATGCCATCTTTTCTGCCGAATCTATGCGTTCCACCAATACGAGACGGAGCAATTCGCGTAGCGACCGATTCTCTCGTATCTCTTGATTCAATTGGGCATTCCAGCCCACCGGAGCTACATCTGGATAAGAGAATGCGGCAATTCGCTTGATACGTCCCTGCTCAATCGCCTCATGTTCTACTTCAACCGCTGTGTATACCTCCATCGCCTTTTGATGCTCACCTTTTAGCCAATAGATGTCCCCTTTTAACAGCATCGCTTCTGGACTGAATCTCGTGTCTTCCTCACTGACAATACGAGTCGCTAACGAGAGTACCTTATCATAATTCCGCAGTCGATATTCGCTGTACATTAAACCTCGCAGGGTCCGCAAGTTGTCAGGTTCATCTGATAGCATTGTTCCAAAAGTTTCGGAGGCGGAGGCAAAATCTCTTCGGTAATATGCCCGCCAAGCCGCATCCCGCAATGCTGCCATCTCATGAGCGCAGACCTGTTCAAAAACGCTTGGCCGTTTTAAACGGTATGTGGCGTAAGTTGTATCATTGTCTTGGACTGGAATCGTCTCTAAAAATTCAATCCATTCCGCTTCCAGTGAAGATAAATCTTTCGCATAGTGTTTCAAAAAGTTCCCTGTCGGAAAAACGCCTTTAAATTTTTCTATGCCGTAGGTATCAACAAGAAATCGGACGAAAGATCCAGCTAACAGGTAACTCCGCGAACCCGCATGTCCCCAGAACCCAAATCCCATGACACTCGATAAGGACGGAGCAATTCCCATTTGATACATCGCTTTTGCCCACTGGTGCCCTGTAAGCCTGTCTTCACTCCAATCCGCGGCAACAGCGATCCCTTCATGAAGCCCTACCTTCAGACTCACCTTCAACGGGGACCACGGCACAGTAAAGACATGCGCTAATTCATGTTTCAGGACGGGATGCGGAAAACCTTGGAGATGAATGTGAAATCCGTGTCCAAAGGGATCCTCAACAGACGTACTTCCTGCACCAATCAACTGCTTCTTCTGCCCAGGAGAAGCATAGATATACGCGCGGACTTTCCTCAATAATGGTGTGTCTTCAAGCTTAAGATAGGTAGCCAATTGCGCATAACGAAATTCGCAGTCCTCAGCGATCCGATCAATCTCTGCTTCAAGCTCGCGGGCATAGAAGATTTCAAAATGGGCTGTTTCACGCAAGCCTCCGAGTTCGCGGGCAATATCGTTACGCGTAGGACGTATTCCCAAAGCCCCTGCATAGAACTGGAAACCGAGCAAACTGATGACTAACAGATACAACCATACACGTCTTGACAGTGGTCTGAAAAGTTTACGCCACCTCAACTGTGGCATCAACCCAGTATCTCTGCTCACCTCACAAAGACTGACAGTAAGCCCCAAAAATAGCAACGCCCACAACAGCGTTTCCGTCCGAACTATCAACAGTATCCCCGTTATTGGAACGATGAAATCGTAAATTGGTCCCGGGAAGTACCCGAATGTCGCGTGATACGCAAATACCGGTGGGTGAAATATTAGGTTAACAACTACCGGGATATAGGAAATCAAAAGATAGCCGAAATAAACAAGGTATGCCAACCACCGCCTATTAATCCAAAACCCGAAAAACACACTTGCTGCCGTTGCGTACACGCAACTAATAACAGGCAAAATACCAAAAAAGAGGAAACCCTCACCAAAGTTACAGTTTTCAACGCGAAACGCATTCAGCAGAATAATACCGAGCGGTAATCCCAATAAACCGGCGTTAAATATCAACGCCTCACAAAAGCACCGTAGAACGACCTGCCCGGGCGTACCGGTAAGAGCACCGGGCTGCCGTTTCATCTGTCTCAAAACTGTCAGTGTTACGTGTGCGCCCGCGAAAGAGATACAAAGTGCTATTACGGCACAAAACTCAAAAGCAAGAATGTTAAACAACGGAACATTCGCAAGCACCAGTGCTAACATACCGAATGCAATGAACCATAACCAATATGAAAATGTTCTGTGAAGCGTAAGTTTTATGGGCATCTCTTAAAAATTGACAATCATATTTAGTGTCTATTTTACTGAGACATCTCCGCTATGTCAAGCAGAATTCCACCGCCGGCTGATCGCTGATGGCTAACCGCTGACTGCCATTACAACAATTTTCTTGCAGTTTTAGATAAAATATGTTAAAATACCGTAATATGCATGTCTGGACGCGATGTAAAGCCGTCAGAAGACACCGATATAACTCGCAAATCAATACAGGAAGACCGCGCTTCTAACGCGCACGCTCAACAGGAGAAACAACAATGGCAAATGGATTCACACGATTTTTTAAGGCTATCTGGTACACACTGACAGGAAAGGCACACGAATCCGCAGATAGAATGATGGAAAATCCCGAAGCCGTCAGAGGGGCTTACGAGGACATCATCAACGACAAAAAAGGGAATATCCAACGCTATAAGCAAGCGATCGGGCAACTTATCGCACTCGTTGAACAGAAAAGATCTACGGTCAAAAACCTTACCGACGAAGTCGAACGGTTGGAAGAACTCAAAGCAGGTGCAATCGCCAAGGCACAGCAGACCGCTGCCCAACTACAAGGCGAAGGACTCTCACAGGAAGAAATCAAGGTGCACGCTGAATATACGCGATGCGTCACTGCTTATCAAGACTTCAATTCCAACTTGACGGAGAAAACCGGTCAGATTACGGAATTTGAAAACGAGATTGAAAGTGCACAAGCGGATATTGAGTCCCATAAACTTCAGATTACCAGTCTGCATCGCGATTTAGATAAGATTAAGTCTGAACAGTCTGAGGCAGTTGCGGACCTGATTACTGCACGAGAGCAAGAGGAAATCGCCGATATGCTCTCCGGTATCAGTATGGACGGCACCTCTGCCGAATTGAGCCGCATGCGCGAAATACGCGAGAAAGCAAAAGCGCGTTCAGTCGTTGCCCAAGAGTTGGCAGGAACGGATTCGAAAAGCGAAGAGGAAGAATTCCTCACTGCAGCGCGTTCCTCTGCTACCAATGACGAATTTGATTCCTTAATCTTCGGAGCACAGCAGACTGACGCAAAGCCAGAGACGGAAACTCCCAAAAAGACGACAGATTCCGATTCTGAACTGCCAGTATAACACGCTAAACGGAGCATCTCACTCTCAGATGTGTCCTCTCGAACAGAAGGGGGCGACGAGCCATAGCTGTTAAAAGTCCGACCTATACCTTCCGGACAGAAGCCGGAACGCTCATCAATTCGGGAACCTCTCGTAGCCTCGTCCTATCTGGAAATATCCACGATCTCTTCTTCGTCCGAGAGGGAGATGACACGGATTATATTCCACTCGTCCCCTTCTTAACCCGCAGTTGGGACATTCCCGGGTTCATTCTTATAGTTTACGAACTCAACGGACCCATCCGGTTCGCCAAAGAGGCTGAACGCGAAAAAGTTAAGCGTGCGTTCAATCTTTGGCGAGGTTCAACAGAGGCAAAACTCGACACAAATGCCAACGTCAGCGTTCCCCGTTCACCACAAGGAGCTCTTGAACGCACTACACCCACCGAAACCGAAGACCCCGCAGATACTTCTTTTACACAGTATATGAACGGTGCAATCGGCAGTCCGACGTTGGCACTCGAACTCCTACGACAGTTTTGTCTACTCTCCCGCACCACCAACGCGCACGGTGAAAAACTACTCTCGGAAAAACTGATAATCCTGATTGAAGCAACGGACATGTTGCTACCGGAAGGCGAAATTCGGAGTTTATCGCTACAAGACAGGCACCGGGTCAGCATCGTTCAAGATTGGATCTCGGACTCCAGTTTCATGGAAGGTAACGACACCGTCATCTTCATCGCAGAATCAGCGAGCCTCTTGAACTCTCGGATTACCAGACTGCCACAGGTCATCACAGTTGAAATACCTGCGCCGGGGATGGAGGAACGCCAACATTTCATTTCATGGTTTAACAATACACCGAAACTGGTGGAAAAACCGTTAAACCTTTGGGGCACACAAGCCCAACTTGCGATGCTCACAGCAGGCTTATCCATCCAAGCACTACGACAGATGCTCCTTTCTGCGCGTTACTCCGGTGAAAAATTGCAACCCGAGGATGTTATCAATAAAGTGTCCGAATTCATTCAAGGGCAATTAGGCGAAGATGTTGTGGAGTTCAAAAAGCCTGCACATAGTCTTAAGGACATCGTTGGCAACCAAAAATTAGTGGATTTTCTGAAGACGCAATTGATTCCGCGCATCATCTCAACCGGTCCCGATGCGATCCCCGGCATGAGCGTCTGCGGTCCCATTGGTAGCGGAAAAACGTTCATTTTCGAAGGACTTGCCGGTGAACTCGACATCCCTGTGCTTGTCCTCAAGAACATTCGGAGTATGTGGTTCGGACAGACAGATGTCATCTTTGAACGACTTCGGCGATTGCTGACGGCTCTTGTGAAGGCACTCATCTTCGTTGATGAAGCGGACACCCAATTCGGTGATGTTGGGACGGACGCGCATAGCACCGAACGGCGTTTGACAGGAAAGATACAAGCGATGATGTCGGATCCACAACTCCGTGGCAACATCACGTGGTTGCTCATGACTGCCCGGATCTACCACCTCTCACCCGATCTACGGCGAGAAGGTAGAGTCGGAGATATAGTAATCCCAGTACTCGACCCGAAGGACGAGGATCGCGAGGCGTTCCTTCGCTGGACTATCGCCAAAGTCCTTCCCGGTCCCCTCTCCGAAGACGCAATCGAACGACTTGTGAAACTGACCGAAGACTATTCCGCGGCAAGTTTCGCATCGCTACGCTCTGACTTGGAAGCCGCCAGTCTCATCAAGAAAGATAAACTAACGCTCGATGAAATTATCGCAGTCGCGGAAGATCGAATCCTACCCAACATCGGTCCGATTCGACGCTATCAAACCTTGCAAGCCCTCGTCAACTGCACCCGAAAATCCTTACTCCCCGGAGACTATTCCTCTGAGATTCGAGAATCGTGGATGAAACAGATTGCCCAACTCGAAGCGATAGGTGTTAGAGATCGATAACCTCTCCAGTCGCTGCCGAACGATACCCAGCACAGATAATTTCCACGGAATGTGCCGCAAATTCGGCGTTCATTTCACTCTCTACACCGTTTTCAATACAATCGATAAATGCCCCGAATTCCCGCGCACTGTCGTCATCACTACCGACATCTACCCACTGTTGCTTCGGAGGCACCTTAATCTCGGCTTGCGTACTACTCCACATCCCCATCGGATCGAGCGGATGAGGTGAAGGGGGTTCAAATGCCGGTTCAGCCGCAAAAACCTCCAAACGGTTCGCTGAGGCATCAAAGGTCAAACTCCCTTCGGTGCCGATGAGATGCACCTTTCGGACGCCACCTTGTGCATGACTCTGCCAACCGTAACGTCCACCAACAATCGTTGCTGTAATTCCATCTTCCAACGTCAGGACTAAAGCACCGAAGTCCTCAAGACCACAGTCACGATGTTCCTTAAAGAAATAGTTCGCCGTCCCACCGAAAACACGCTGCACGCGTTTCTGTGTTAACCAATTCACCATAGACACCGCATAGACTCCGACATCGAACATCTCAGGTTTGGCTTCAACGAAACTGTAGCGTTCCAGCGTGGGGTTTTGGATTCTTTTTTCTCCGACAGGTGCGGTCCCGGGATGCCCCTTGGAGAAGAGCACATCGCAATGGACTGCCTGAAGTTCACCGAGGCTTCCACTTGCCAATGCCTGCTGGACGGTGCGTGCCCAAGCACTGTGAATATTGCTAAACATCTGGCTCCGGACACCATTCTTCGCAACCGCCGCAACAATATTGTCGGCATCTTCTGCATTGAGTGCCATCGGCTTATCGAGATAGACGTGCTTACCGGCTTCGGCACATTTAGCACCGATACGCCCGCGACGTTCCACATCCGTACAGAGACTCACAAGATGTACATCCTCGCGTGCCAATGCGGTGTCGAGGTCTATGAACGGCAAACCCAAAGATTCAGCGAGCGAACGTGCCAACGTAATCCGTTCTGGTGGTGCATCGGGTTCATCAGCAAATGCGACCAGCCGACAGCGTGCATCCTGCGCAAAACTCAAGGCGTAATTCTCTTGATGCGTGCGATTCCCACCGAGTAGGAGAACTCCATATTTTCCATCCTGTTGCATGTTTATTCCTCCACCGTAATAGGTTGACCGCTTTCAAGCGATTGCGCGATAGCCTCTGTTAACTCACCCGTATCACCCAATTGTGGCACTGTAGCGTTCAGGTAGTGCCGCCCCACAGGGGTTTCATGATAGATAACACCTTTATTACCGACCAACATAATGTCAATCGCTGTGTCTACATCGGCTTGATTGACGCTCAACAGTGCCATCTGCCCGCCCACATAGTGAACCATCACTGTAACCTGTGTTCCGTCTGCGTCTCCTTGTGTGTAGACGCGCGCTGGCGGTGAGGGCATCCATCCATTCGCGAGTGCCGCCATCTCTGACCCCAGTGATAACAGATTCGCTGAATCATCCGCTATGTGGAGGACACACCTTAAGAACACTGGACTCCCAATCCGTTCTTTTTTAAGCACAGATTGGACGGATTTTTTAAGTAATTCCATCTCTGATCCTTTCTTAATTTTGTAGGTTTTGCCATAATCCGAAATCACAAGCCTGCAACATCGGCGAAGGTGACTCCAGAGATAGGCACTTCAATCACGAAAACGCGCTTACTCTTCCGCAAGGTAAATAAAAAAACTGGGTCATTCAGTTCTATATACAGGTATGATCTGTCTTCCCGAATACAAACATAGCACTCCGGAATCAACAGTATGAATGCCTTATGGCATTCCCCGGGAGTGCGAGGGTTTCAATACGCCTTTTTCTTTTCTCACTGCGAAGCAATAGCACTCCGCTGGAGTGCTGGATGTTTATTGCTTATATGAACTTGACCACTTGCGTTTTAAGTAGACGTGCAGCACTGAAGCGTCGGGATTCGGAGACCCCTCCTACAGGAAAACTATGGTTAATTAGAAAAATACTTTTACACTTTATGAATACAACGGGCGATGAATCGCCCTACTACAAACGCTCCCTCGTTAAGGGTAGGTGTAAACATAATTGTAAGTTTCACCATAAATGCCCTAAGAAAAACTGAAAAATCGTTGACGAACCTGCGGATATTATGTTATAGTGCGTATGATTATCAGTTAGTTACAAGAGGGTTCTATTAGACGCAACCTTTAACTGACAACCGAAAGGATTTTCTGCGAAAACCCGAACCGACAACTGACAACTATAAATGGAGGAAAACAATGCCACTGAAAACCCTTGAAGAACTCGTTGCCGAAGCAAAAGCGAACGTTGGACACATTTCACCCGATGAACTTACGGAAACTACGGAGTCAATCATTCTCTTAGATGTCCGCGACGAGCCGGACTACGATGAAGAACATCTACCGAAGGCAGTTTCTCTACCGCGCGGTTACCTCGAACTCGACATTGACGAGATCGCCCCTGATGCAGACACACATATCGTTACGTATTGTGGTGGCGGCACCCGTGCGACACTCTCCGCACACACCTTAAAAAACATGGGCTACGAAAACGTCTCAGTGCTAACGGGTGGATTCCGCGGTTGGAAAGCCGAAGGGCTCCCAACCGAAGCGTCCGATGAATAAGGGACTCTATGCACACAAATTAGCATAGATCACAGACCTTGTCAACATCTTGGTTTGGTTTTTGATATTACACGATATAGACACCAAGGGAGAGAATTATGCGCAACACATATATCCTTTTACCATTGATACTCCTCGTGCTTTTTGTCGGTGATAGCGATGGGCAAAAGAAACAACTCAACGTCTTCACATGGGCAGGTTACGTCAGCGACGACATCCGCGAGGGATTTGAAAAGGAATATGGGGTGAATGTCCTCATTGATACCTATGCCAGCAACGAGGATCTTCTCGCGAAATTGTTAGCAGGTGCGACGGGATACGATATCATTATGCCCTCCGACTATATGGTGTCAATCTTAATCAAACAAAACCTGTTAGCGGAACTGAATCGCGACAATATTCCCAACTTCCAAAATATCAGTCCCTTGTTCCTCGGCAAATACTTCGATGCCGAAAACCGATATTCTATTCCTTACACATTCGGCACTGCAGGCATCGCTTACGACTCGTCCGTCGTTTCGCCAGCTCCCGAGAGTTGGACGGTGCTTTGGGACGCACAATACAAAAACCAATTCAGCATGTTAGACGACCAACGCGAGACACTCGGTGCGGCACTAAAACTGCTCGGATACAGCCTCAACACCACCGATCCGAAAGAAATCAAAGCGGCGAAAGAGAAACTGATCGCACAGAAACCGCTCGTGAAACAGTATAAAAGCGAGGCGGAAGAACTCCTCATCGCTGGGGATGTCGTCATGGCACACTGCTGGAGTGGTGATGCTTTCCGGGCGACCGAGACCCGTCCGACGATTCGGTACGTCATTCCCAAAGAAGGCTCCAGTCAGTTTATCGACGCCGTCTGCATTCCGAAATCAGCACCGCATCAGGCACTCGCCGAGCAGTTTATCGACTACCTGCTTCGTCCTGAAGTTAATGCCAAAATTACGGCTTTCACGAAATACGGAACCTGTGTGCCGACAGCGAAAGAATACCTACCGGAACATCTGCGGGAACACAAATTTATCTATCCGCCTGCAGAGATTTTGGAATCCCTTGAGTGGCTGAAAGATCCGGGGGATTTCACGAGGCATTACAACCGCGCATGGGAGGAAATTAAGGCGAAATAAGGTAACATTTCTCTCTTCCCGCACATTACTGACATCCTATTTGTGTTGACAAGGAGGAAATAACGATGTTCAAAACGTTCCAACACCTACGATGGATTATTGTCGGTTTGACCGCTGTTGTTCTATTCCATATAACGATAGAAAACACTGCTGCGAAGAAATCGGAAATCGTCTCTCAACTCCCAACAGGGAGATCGGCATTCTCGACTGCAGTCGTTGAAGGTAAAATTTATGTCATTGGCGGCACCCTCTTTGAAAACGAGAGCAGTGGTCCTTTTGGGCTTTCAACAGTAGAAGTCTACAACCCGTACAACAATAGTTGGAAAAAAGTTGCCGATATGCCAACGCCTCGATCCAATGCAGGCGCAGCAGTAGTGGACGGAAAAATCTATGTCGCCGGTGGACTCGCTGCAATAGACAGACGCATGGAAAGCACTAAGGTTCTGAAAGTCGTTGAAGTCTACGACCCACAAACCGACACATGGGAGAGAAAACAAGATATATCCCAGCCTCGTCTTTCATTTGGTATAGGTGTGGTTGGAAGGAAAATATATGCCATAGGTTTGTATTCGTGCGATTCATCGCACGTTTGGTTGAGGAGGTCATGAAAATCCCAAAAACACTGTTCTTCATGGTTCTAAATCCAATCCCACTCATTGTTCACTCGACCTGGTGGTTTTTGTTTGCTGCCTTAAGCGTTGTGTTCGACGATCCATTCGTAGAAGGGAGATGGCCCTATATTGTCCAAATCGTATCACCGCCTTCATCATTCGGGAATTATGTCACAGCCGCTTCAATTATTATCGACGAAATCGTTGACGATATATGGAGAAATGGATCTTGGATTTATGTTGTCACGCCACTCTTTTTTATCTGTTACCGAGAGGCAAGAGGTAATCTAAAAGGGATCGCCAAAGAACAACAGGTGTGGATGGGATGGTATCGTCGACAACAGGAAGCGATAGCAGCAGGAAACACTGTTGAAGCATCTCCGGCAGGATCGGAAAACATGCAAGTCAAGTCTTACTTTAGGAAAGCACTAAAAACACTGCTATCTATGGCTCGTAACCCGATGCCTCTTATTGTTCATTTTGCATACTGGCTTTCTGCTTTTACTTTGTTATATGCTGCGACAGTTGCTGTGCCAGAGTGGGCAGGGATTGTCGATATAGCACGCGAATTCGTGCAGGCATTACCTCACTTTGCCATCCCCTCTCTTGTACTTGCCCTGCTCTCCAGCTATCAAGAGACAAGAGGCACCGTAAAAGGCATTGCCAAAGTACAACAGGCATGGACAGAATGGCACCACCGACAACAGGAAGCAAAAACGCAGGAAAGACGACGTTTTGACGCGTCAGCACCACTGTTCGATACTGCAGGATAGGCGACATACTAAAATTCGCATTCGTTTGTAACGTATTCTCAAGGAGGAAAAATTGAGCAGACCCAATATCCTATTCATCATGTCCGACGATCACGCTTCACACGCTATCAGCAGTTACGGAAGTCGGATTAATCAAACACCAAACCTCGATCGTATCGCAGACGGCGGCATGATTCTCCAAAACTGTTTCTGTGTCAACTCCATTTGCACACCGAGTCGCGCAAACATTTTGACCGGCAAACACAGCCATCTTAACGGCGTCAAGACGCTATCAGACCCTCTTGACGGTAGGATACCGAACGTTGCGAAGATGCTCCGAGCGGACGGTTATCAGACGGCAATGGTAGGCAAATGGCATCTTGGGCACGGGGGGAACGCAGACCCGACAGGTTTCGACTACTGGAACGTCTTACCCGGACAAGGACTCTATCACGACCCCGTGATGCTCGAACCCGATGGCGAGAAAACCCATAAAGGCTATACCACCGATATCATCACCGATTTCTCATTGGAGTGGTTGCAAAATCGGGACAAGGAGCGACCTTTTTTTTTAATGTGTCATCACAAGGCACCCCACCGTCCATGGGATTCCGACGAGAAGCATGCACACATGTTTGAGGATGGGGACGTTCCGATGCCGGACAACTTTTTCGACGATTACGCGAACCGTTCAAACGCCGCAAAGGACGCGAAAATGCGGGTTTTCGGGCACATGAGTGAAAGAGATCTCAAGATTGATACACTCGGTCCGCCACCGGAGGGATTATCGGAGAAGGAGTTGGCAAACTGGCAGTATCAACGGTACATCAAGGAGTATCTCCGCTGTGTTGCCTCCATCGACGATAACGTCGGACGGATGCTTGACTATCTCGATGCGGAAGGTATCGCAGACGATACGCTCGTTATCTATACCTCCGATCAGGGGTTCTTCTTGGGCGACCACGGTTGGTATGACAAACGGTTCATGTACGAAGAATCCTTGCGGATGCCGTTTCTCGTCCGCTACCCGCGCGAGATCCAATCCGGTAGTTCATCCGACGCTATGGCACTGAATATAGATTTCGCAGAGACCTGGCTCGACTATGCAGGACTTCCCATTCCAGAAGACATGCAGGGAACGAGCATGCGGTCCGTTCTCAATGGCGAAACACCGGACGATTGGCGAACTTCAATGTATTATCGTTACTGGATGCACCTCACACACCACCATGTTCCGGCACACTATGGGATACGAACGCATCGTTATAAACTCATCTATTACTACGGCGAGGCACTCGGCACTACGGGTTCGATTGATGAACCGAAAGAACCCGAATGGGAACTCTTCGATCTTGAGAAAGATCCGAACGAGATGTGCAGCGTCTACGATGACTCGGCGTATGCCGACATCGTCACCGAATTGACAGCGGAGTTGTATAGACTCAAAGCTGAAGCAGGCGACGAAGAGTAGGCAAATTAAGTATTCACTGCTAAGCGAAGTTTCATGAAGTTCAAGAATTTAATCTGGTAACTCTTAAACGTGCTATGAATAGCACTACTACAAGCCGATTTGTTCGTAGTAGGGCGATTAATCGCCCGTCAATTACCAAATTATTTTTTCATCTTTATCCAATCCCA
This sequence comes from Candidatus Poribacteria bacterium, assembly GCA_012271015.1. GTDB lineage: Bacteria > Poribacteria > WGA-4E > WGA-4E > WGA-3G > WGA-3G. The sequence goes on from JAAXHD010000259.1 coordinate 28,180, forward strand.
TCACCAACATGGAGGGAAAAAATGGCAACTCAGACCCCTTTGAGCAAAATTGCACCCGGTATGAAAGTTACGGCACAGATGTCGCCGGAACCGAGTGAGGCAGATTTACAGCTCGCCAAACAGATGGATGTCGAATACGTCGTCCTCTGGACAAACGGCGAAAATGCGAATTATGACTATTTCATGAGCCGTCGCGAGATCTTTGAGAACGCAGGACTCAAGATCTACGGGTTCGGCAACAGCGATGTCCACAATCAGGACGGGATTGTGCTGAATTTAGAAAACCGCGACGCGAAGATCGAACAGTACAAGCGGTACATTCGCGATCTCGGTAGAGCGGGGATTCCCTATACAACCTACGCGCACATGGGCAACGGTATCTGGAGCACCGAACGTGAGACGACCCGTGGTGGGGCAAGTGCAAGAGCGTTCAACCTTGACGTAGCACAGGAAGGGCACTGGGGCGGCAAACTGTATCCGATGCCGCTTTCACACGGACGTGAATTCAGCGAAGATGAAATCTGGGATAACTACGCCTATTTCATCAAGCAAGCCGCGCCTGTCGCTGAGGAAGCAGGTGTAATGATTGGTATCCATCCCGACGACCCACCCGCGGTGCATCTCGCAGGAATTCCGAGATGTATCTTCAGCAGTTTTGAAGGTTACAAACGCGCCCTTGAAATCGCCGATAGCCCCAATGTTGGTATGTGTTTCTGTGTTGGTTGCTGGCTGGAAGGCGGTGAGCTAATGGGCAAAGATGTCATTGAATCCATCCGCTACTTCGGCGAACGGAACAAAATCTTCAAAGTCCATTTCCGCAATGTCGATCAACCGCTCCCGCATTTCGTTGAGACCTTTGTTGACAACGGCTATCAGGATATGTACCACGTCGCGAAAGCACTCCGCGAAGTCAATTTCAACGGTGTCCTGATCCCTGACCATATCCCACAGATGGGGGATGACGGTCGCGTCGGCACAGCGTATACGATCGCCTACATGAATGCGCTCGTGAAACGAGCAAATGAGGAGGTCGCTGCGTGAGGACCTGCGCACGAGCCCTTTTACTCTTGCTCACCCTTCCGTTAACCGTATCGGCAGATTGGAACGATTTTCTCGGTCCAGCGCGAAACGGGAAATCGGAAGAGAAAATAGAGATCGCGCCATGGAGAAACACGGGTCCTCCGGTCGTTTGGCACAAGAAGATCGGTACCAGCTACGGGGCACCCACCATCGCAGATAGACGATTGTTTATCTTCGGACGTCATGGCGACATGGCGCGTCTCGCCTGTATGGAAAGCGACACCGGTACCGAACTTTGGCGATTTGAATACCCCACAGACTACGAAGATATGTACGGTTACAACAATGGACCGAGGTCTTGTCCCGTCGTTGACGGGGAACACGTCTATATCTTCGGGGTTCAGGGAAAGTTGCACTGCCTGAATGTTTCGGATGGGCATCTGTTATGGAAGGTCGATACTGCCGCCCGGTACAATGTAGTTCAAAATTTTTTCGGGACGGCTTCAACACCCATTGTTGAAGGGGATCTGCTTATCGCCCAAATTGGCGGTTCTCCACCGGGAACCCCGAAAAATATCTGGGCATCAAACGGGAACCCGCCATCAAACGGCACCGGTATCGTCGCATTCAACAAACACACGGGAGAGGTAGTTTACGAAATCAGTGACGAATTAGCGAGTTACGCAAGTCCTATCATAGCAACGATTGATGGACGACGTTGGGGATTCATGTTTGCTCGCGGTGGACTCGTCGGCTTTGAACCGGCAACTGGCAAACTCGACTTTCACTATCCGTGGCGCTGTCCGAAGATTGAATCTGTCAATGCCTCGAATCCAGTTGTTGCTGACGACCATGTCTTTATCAGTGAATCTTACGAGGTCGGCAGTTCTGTCCTCCAAGTGTATCCCGGCGGCTACAAGGTTGTTTGGAAAGATTCACCGCGCCGCCGAAACCAGTCACTGCGACTGCACTGGAACACCGCCATTCATCACGAAGGCTACCTCTACGCCTGTAGCAGCAGACATTCCAGCGGTGCTGAGCTTAGATGCGTAGAACTCAAGACCGGTAAAGTTGTGTGGGGGCAACGCGTTGACGAACGCGCCTCGTTACTTTGGGTAAACGACTACTTTATCTTCCTCGGTGAATACGGACGTTTGATGCTGCTCACATGCACCCCAGAAAAGATGGAGATCATTTCTGAAGCGGTTCCAAGAGACGAAAACGGGAGACAATTTATTGAATATCCCGCATGGTCGGCACCCGCATTGTCAAATGGATTGTTATATATTCGAGGCAAAGATCGGTTAGTCTGTCTTGATTTGCGTTCAGAGATAAAGTGATTGCCTCTTGACGACTTGAGACCCATCAATTACGGCTTCCACAATGTCGCCTCGATGAATCTTTCACCGTCGGGTTCCTCATCAAAATAGTAAGCGGTCACTATAGTCCCATCAGGACGTTGAACTGTGCGGGGATACCCGACATCGTGATCTCCGCCGTTATCGCGCAAAACGATCTCTTCACCCCAAGTTTCACCTGCATCACTGCTCAACTTCGCACATATCCGATACGGGGCATCCCGGTATCCGTAAATCAGGCACAATCGCCCGTCGTGAAGATACGTTAGCGTTGGTGGGTTGCCGCCGCGTCCGGTGTTCTCTACAGGTCGATTCATGTAATTCCACGTCTGCCCGTTATTATCTGAGGCGTAGAGATCAATCCAGTTCTCCCACTTTTGCCAGTCTGGATTTGCGTAATCGCTACCGGCTCTGCACCGAACCGCTACCAGAATCTTTGAATCAGGTAACCGAACGCTCGCAGGCATAATTGCGAATCCTTCGGGTTCGGGTCCGATCTGAGATAACAACGAAAAGGACTCGCCCCCATCAGTTGTCTGCGCACAGAATATCAAACCCTCCTCACCATCAGATTTCGATGCCGTAAGGAACAAGAGGCATTCGTCTGGACCAGAGACGAGATAATCTGTCCGAGCCGCGATACCGGTGTAGTCAAACATAGGAAGCCGAAACGGACCATTCCAACTCAGACATCGGTCAAAAGAAGTATAAAACCACGAGTAGGCACCCGCTCTCAATCCGGATCTGCTGCACATCATCGCAAAATCCGGGTGCGTAAAATCGACACGCGACGGTGTCTCAAACGAAGCCTCAGATGCCAGCCGATGCCGTTCTTCCACGTGTTCATCCGCAGAGAGCGTACCCCTTGCCGGTAAACGACACGGTGTTTCCGAGACACTCCATGTCTCACCACCATCAAAACTTCGTGCTTGCATTCCCACAAACGGTTTATCTCGGTCGCGGCGATGGAAACCACCATCCGATTTATGGTATCCAACCGTAAATCCAACAACGATCTCGTTGTCATAAGCCCAAATACCGTAATTTGCTGGCCAGCCAGCGTAGCGGCCCGGTTCACGATAGATTGTAACCTGTCGCATTTTTATCTCAATTCCCCCATTTTCGTGATATAGATCTGCAAACCACACAGTAAAGACATCACAGACAAGTATAACACCGAGACCTCTTTTTCTCTATGGAAAACTTGACTTTTTTCCGAACTACGATTAGAATTTAACGCAAGAGAAGAACTTACGGGCACCCACAAGGGGAAGAAATCCGCAGAAATATCCAAGCAAAACACCCTAAGCAAAACTCCTAACAAGATGTATACATATTTTTTGGAGTTACCATAGTTTTAAGGTTTTGTCCGATTGAAACGGAAAGTCGCGATCAGGAGATCGCTCCTACAGAACGGAGTCGCGAGGTTAGAAACCTCGCCTACCGCGATAGGATGTGTGTTTGGAGTTGGGAGATCTGAGGAAAACACCCACCTCAACAAACCGCACGGCATAATGAAAAAATTGACAATTGTAATTATTCTTTGGCTCTGTTTGCCACTATCTGGAATCACTGGCGAGAAATCCGGCGACCACAGCACATACGTTCAGCACGTAGAGCAAGCCTTCATTCTCATGTTTCAAGGCGACAATCTCAAAGCTATCTCCGAGTTTGAAGCCGCGCTCGCGATTGAACCCGATCACCCCGAAATTCTGCACTATCTCGGTATGGCATACGCCGAAGAGACATTCTGGAACAAAGCCGTCGAAAGTTGTCAACGCTCCTTAGTACTGATGCCAGAGAACATCGAAGCACTCTATTCACTCGGTGTTGTGTATTTCAGACTTGATCAGTGGGCAGACGCCGCGGGAACACTCCAACGGGTTATAGGACTTTCACCTCAACACGCACGCGGGTATGAAATGCTCGGTAAATCGCTCGTAAAACTCCGTCGGTATGCAGAAGCCGTTCCGATCCTGAAAAAGGCACTCACGCTGACACCACGTGCCGCAGGTCTCTATCATGAACTCGGCACAGCACATCTCAATTTAAAAGCATATCCAGAAGCGATAGAGAACTTCAAACAGGCAATAGAGTATGGTCCAACAGGGTATGCAGAGCCACATTACGGGCTCGGGACAGCGTATTTTCGATTAGGGGACAGGGAGAAAAGCCGAACGGAAATGCAAATCTATCAGCGACTTCAAAAGCAATTCGCTGAATACGAACGTCTCACCCGTCTCACGCGAGCGGAACCGAACAACCTTGAGGCATGGACAGAGTTAGCCACACTCCTTATGAATCAAAAAAACTTTGCCAAGGCAGTTCAAGTCTTCCAGAGATGCATTGAACTCGCCCCCAACAATGCCAACTTTTATCATGGACTGAGCCGCGCCTTCATGAACCTTAACTATCCTAAACATGCCTCAGAAGCCGCCAGGAAAGCCGTCCAACTCATGCCGAACCAAGCGATTCTCTATAACACCCTCGGTAGCACTTATGCGATGCAGGGCGAATCGCAAAAAGCAATTAGTGCGTTCCAAAAAGCGGTCGAACTCGACAGTGAGGAGCCTTACTACCACCTCAACCTTTCCAGACTCTATCAAGGCATGGGTAACCAAAAACTCGCGCAGGAGCATTATCGCGTCTATGAATATCTTTTGTCCAAACAGAAGTAAGGGCGGGGTGACCCCGTCCCTACAGATACAAGGTCTGTTGCTCCTACTCCTCAGCATTGGTATGAGTTTTGGGGCATCGGCGCAGGATACAGAGAATCTCATATTAATCTCTGCAGGCACCTTTACAATGGGAAGCGATACTCGCGCCACCGACGAAAAACCGATGCACAAAGTCTATCTCAATGCATATTATATCAGTAAATATGAGGTCACGAACGCCGAGTACTATGAATTTTGGGAACAGCAATTAAAAACCGCTTCTTCAGGGCAAACGCCACAACACACACCAGAAAACTTCACACACCTCCCGCAGATTGGTGATTGGCCAGCACGTGCGAAACAGTTTCCGAATCATCCCGTCGTCGGTGTGTCATGGCACGATGCGAACGCCTACGCAACGTGGAAAGGTATGCGACTCCCGACAGAGGCGGAATGGGAGAAAGCGGCGCGCGGTTACACCAACAGAACATGGCCTTGGGGCAATGCGTTAGAACCCTATGCGAACACTGCTGCCAAAGACGACGGTTATGAGAATAGACTCGCACCTGTCGGCAGTTTCCCGAAAGGCAAAAGTTACTACGGCGTAATGGATATGGCAGGCAACGTCTGGGAATGGACAGCCGATTGGTACAGTGACGTTTACTATTGGTACAGCTCACAAGCCGCTACGAAACGCCCAAAGCAGAATCCAACGGGACCGACTGTCGGCAGTTGGCGTGTCATCCGCGGCGGTTCATGGATGGATGCGATTGCCCGATGTAGCACCACATTTCGGTTTTATCTCTACCCTAACCTAAAAACCTCCTTTGTCGGTTTCCGGTTGGCAAAAACAGTTTTTTAATTTTACCTTGCGGTTCGGTCAGGTGAGTTGGATAAATAACGTCCATTTCCGTAGACCTGAAAAAACACCCAAGCAAGGGAAACGCCCTATCAAAAACACCCTGCGCCGTTGTTGCAGGCTATGGGTTTGGGACTAAAGAATACCCCTTAACCGACACCTGACAACTGAAAGCGAACGAAGTGAGCGAACCGAAAACCCTTCAAAACAATGCTGAAAAATCAGAATCCGAAATCGCTATTACAGGCACTCTTATTCCTTCTACTAACCGCAGGCAACGCCGCCTCGCAATCCCCTATCTTTGTGGATGCCACCACAGAAGCAGGTATCCACTTCAAACACAACAAAGGCACAACCGAACACAAGCATATTATTGAGACCATGGGGTCCGGCACGGTCTTCTTCGATTACGACATCGATGGCGATCCCGACCTCTATTTCGTTAACAGTGGTCCCGTTTCTCAAGAGAACCAGCAAACGACCGGTAACGTCCTTTATCGAAACGAAGGTGATGGACGTTTCACGGATGTCACCGAAATATCAGGAACAGGGGATACCGGATTCGGAATGGCGGCATCTGCGGCAGATATTGACAACGACGGCGATCTCGACCTCTATGTCGCCAACTTCAGGCAGGATAAACTCTACCGAAACAATGGGGACGGCACCTTTACTGACATCACAGAAGCGGCTGGTATTGATAACACGCTCTGGAGCATCGCCGCCGTCTATCTTGATTTCGACATCGATGGAGACTTGGACATCTTTATCGTCAATTATCTGGTGTATGAGTTGTCAATGCCGGTATCCACCTACAAAGGTATTGTCGGTTACGGACATCCGCGCAGCTACGAGGGAACCCCCGATGTCCTCTACCGAAACAACGGCGATGGCACCTTCACGAATATCGCCGAGACAGCAGGCGTGACAAATCCCGTCGAGGGAAGAGGTATGGCGGCTGTCGCTTGGGACTACGATCAAGATGGATTGCCAGATATTTACGTCGCCAACGATACCAATAGAAATTTCCTGTATCACAATAACGGTGATGGCACCTTCACGGATGAAAGCACCTTCATCGGCATCGGTTACGACGACAGAGGTATCGCCGAGGGATCTATGGGGGTAGATTGTGCAGACTACAACGGTGATGGATGGTTCGATCTGATCGTTGCGAATTCGGAGAAGGCAACGCTCTATAAGAACGAGGAGGGATTCTTCTTCGCCGATGCGACTGCGGACAGTGGATTGGAACAACCGACACTTCCGTTTGTCGGTTTTAGTCCGCTCTTTCTGGATTACGATAACGACGGACACCTCGACATGTTCTGCGCAAACGGACACCCACAAGATGTCACCGAGGCATTGGGAGGCAATGAAACATACGCCCAACGTGACCAGATATTTCAAAACAACGGTGACGGCACTTATACCGATGTCTCTGCTTCCGCCGGGGATTACTTTTTAGAGCCACTTGTTGGTAGAGCCGCCGCTACCGCCGACTACGACAATGACGGTGACCCGGACATTGTTATCATGAATTCCAACCAGCGGGCAGTGCTGCTTCGGAACGATGGTGGGAACCTGAAAAACTATCTGAGCATTAAACTGGTCGGAACGCAAAGCAACCGCGACGGGATTGGTGCGAAGGTCACGGTCACGACAGGAAATATGACGCAGATAAGGGAAGTGAAGAGCGGTTCAAGTTACGCATCAGGAAGCGATACGCGCTTGCTGTTCGGTTTGGGAGAAAATCAGGATGTTGAGAAGGTAAGTATCGTCTGGCAAAGCGGGACCACACAAGAATTACGAGATGTCTCTATCAACCAGATTCTGACAATTGTGGAATCGGAAGAGTAGGGCGATTTCAAAATTCCGCCGATAGGTGTTATAGTAAATCCCACAATTCATTATACATCCAAAAATTGGCGGGGTTGGGAAACCCCGCCAGCGAGGTGGGGGTTTTGTGTTTTCTGTGGTTATCTTGGTATTTTTAACCCCCTCAATCCGCCTTATCAGGGGGACTCTAAAGAAGAAGTACGTAAGTACTATTTTAATTCAAGCCACATCAGACAACAAAAAACCCGCATCCACATTTGGATACGGGTTTTTCGCTAAGAATAAAATATTACTGACGCTTGAGAGCCGCCCACTGTGTCGCCAACTTGCCCTGCGGTTCGACTGGCGTAAGCACATCCAGGAAGAGATTATCCTTCGTGGGTGCGATGAGCAGATCGGTATCGGTCGGCTCAAAACGGAGGTTGACGTAATCTGCTCCGCCCGATTCACCACATTTGAAGTGCAAGAAGTTCTCGCCTTTCTGGAATTGAATCTCTGTCGGTGTATGGACTTCTCGGACGCCTCCTGTCCACCTGGAATTGTCATAGACCTGTTCGCCGTTGATCCAGATCTGGGCGTAATCATCGTGCGCGGGGTGCATTGTCGTTGTCCGGGTATCCGGTGAAATAACGACGATGAGACCGTGCCATGTGATGTCCCGTCCATCAGGAATACCGTGGCTTGTGGACATGTTCAGCTGGTCTTCGGTATTGAGGTCAACAATCGACCAAGCGAGCGAACCCCCGTTATCTGGAAGGCTCACTATGGCATTCGCTGTTTTTCCGGCACCGTCGCGAGTAGAGACGGAGGCGTTTGAAATCAAACCACCACTGCCTTCAGCGAGGTAGTCAATTGTTGCGGATGTGTTAAAACCACCCGTATTGGTGACGAGATCAAGTCCCCACCATTTTGCAATCCAATTATCACCCGCCGGTTGCCAATTCTGCGCGAATGCCATCGGCGAAATCATGACAACGCAGGCAAGTGTGATAAAGATTGTGAATTTTTTCATAGCTATGAAATCTCCTTCTTCAATATACGCTTAAGGTTCAGAGTTCCTGAGCAAGTAGCGCGCTTCCCAAAATCTCATAACCTTATCAGATTTTACTTTTGGTGATAGCAGTACTGCGTGCAAATCACGCTTTTTAATGCTGACGTTCCACCGGTAAACCGATGTCGGTTTCTGCCAGCGGTGCGATTCCTCTTTTGATCTTCCGCGAGGTAGTATACGTCACCCCGCGAAGTTGATAGAATGCACAAAATAAATTATAGCACTTTTCAAATATAAATTGCAAGAAAAAAGTGCAAAGCAACCGAATTTTTATAAAGTTTAGCAGAATACCCCAATTTTGTCAACTTTAATTTGATCAACTCCGTTTTACATGATATAATAACCTGTATCCCGGAAAACACCGATTACCCCTCTTTCTACATACACTATGAAAACGCATTTTGACCTCTTGGGTTACATCCTATGAAAACGACACGATTGTTAACTCTGCTTATATCGAATCTTTTAGTGCTGAACGGAAGCGTTTGCCCACTTTTTGCCCAAGCACCGACAACCCCGAAAATTCTGTTCACCTCCGCGAGAGATGGCAATTACGAAGTCTACATCATGAATCCTGATGGCTCTGAACAAGTGAACCTAACACAACATCGCGCAAACGATGTTGAAGCGGTCTGGTCCCCAACCGGCGAACAGATCCTTTTCGTCTCCGATCGCGAAAGGAATCAAGGCGTTTTGGATCGCGACCTGTATCTCATGGATCCTGACGGTTCTAATGTCCGACGCGTCTTCAAGAGAGAAGCCAGTAGACCGGAGGCAACATGGTCGCCAGATGGTAAACAGATCGCTTACATGCACATCAACGGGGATAAAGATATATCCGCTATCTACGTTACGAATTTAGGAGAACAAGAAGAGAATTTCTTCGCGAATGGTTTGGATCCAGCGTGGTCGCCCGAGGGTACGGAAATAGCTTGTTCGACTTTTGGTGATGGCCAAATCAAACTCATCAGCGTTCGCACAGGGGCGGAAAAAAGGATCCTGCCGAGAAAAGAATTAGGAGGTCAAATGAGTCCCTCTTGGTCTGCTATGGGGGACAAACTCGCCTTCTCTTGGAATAACAATCCATTGCCGCCAGATTTCAATCGGGAGCGAGGAGATAAGCTACCAAAGGAATGGAGGGATAAACGGACGATCTATATTGTCAACAGCGATGGTACCGATCTCCAACAACTTGTGCCTGAAGATGGCTCCGATGCCTGGGCTCCTGCTTTATCTCCAAATGGAGATGAAGTTCTTTATACTCAGGAAATTAATGGACGGAACCAGATCTTCAAAGTTGATGTGAGTAGTGGGGTTCGGACGCAATTGACGCATATTTCATGGAATTCCGGTGGGGACTGGTTTGATCCTAACTATGCCCTACCCGTTTCACCGCAATCGCATCTCCTAACAACAACATGGGGAAAAGTTAAAATTAAACAGAATACCTAATCATACTGATCGGATTGAGAGATAAACACACAGGACTTACGCAAACCAAGGAAATATAGGACTTATGGATGCAGAAAAGTGTTATCTCCCATATTTTTAACCCCCTAAATCCCCCTTATCAGGGGGACTTTAAGAAGCTGGTGCGTAAGTTCTAACAGACCTACATCGAAATGGAGAAAACACTATGAACCGTTCCTATAGGCGACACCGCTCCATGCGTGCGTTGCTCTTTGCAGGTATCATTCATCTTTGTCTCGCTATCACTTTTATGTTCTCCTTCTATACGCCGAGACAGAACAGAGGTGAAGATGCGCTGGCGGTGGAACTCATCAATCCGAAAGCCTTGCCGGAACAACGACGCACCCTTAAACCGCCGCCCCCCAAACAATTACGAACGCCTCAGCAGACAGATCCATCTACCGAAACAAATCAACGGCATCTGGACCTCATCGCTTCCGCGAATTTAATGGACGAAACCATGCGCCAATCGGAAGAGGCACTCCTACACAGCGCGACGAGATCCGTGTCTGACATTGAAACGACACTCCCCGATGTAACCACGGACGCAAAACGGATCAATAGCCGAGAAACACCGATCTCAGAATCGGTTGCGAGTCCGTTCCAGGCAACCGCAGGAGCAGGTGTAGACAGTCTGCGGCAACGCGTCAAAGGCGATGGTGGTGGTGGATTTCATAGACTCCAATCCACGGGTGCCTCTGAAATCGGGACGATCGGCGAAGGTGATGGAGATGGTGAAGGCGAAGCAACCGGCAAAGGGAGTAGCAATCCGTTCGCGAAAGCACTCAAACGTATCGCCGACCACATCATCGGAACACGACAGTTAGACAAGGTGAACGTTGTCTTCGTAATCGACACGAGCGGGAGCATGCGCGATAACATACAAGAAATCGCTGCAAATCTGTTCGCTATGGTCGATGAATTCGATCTTGTCAATTTGGAGTACCATCTCGGCATGTCGGAATTCAGCGTTAGGTACGAAGGTCAAAAACTGGAGATTCGCACGCTGTTACCCGATGTCGGGATGCTACGTAGACGGATGCAAAAAGTCGTACTCGGCGGAGAGGAACATGCCCTCGACGCGCTCATAGATACACCCTACCGTATTGACTTCCACGCTGATGCGGACCAATACATTATCCTCGTAACCGATGAACCCGCAACGACTGCTTTTAAAAAGGATGGTGCTTATACCACGATGCGGGAAAAGGTTATCAAAGAATATCAACTTCAGGGCATCCGTGTCAACGTCCTCGGAGTTCCAGAACCGTTTCAACAGGAATTAGCGGAAATGACAGGTGGACTCTGGCAGCCCATTCCGGGGGGTTTTAATAAGGCAGCATCACTTCCAAGTGATCGTGTCGCTAATGAAGCATTTATGAAGGTATTCCGGGATATTGTCAAAGACATTCGCCGAGGTGGGGGGCGATTGTTATTCAGTATGGAGTCTCAATTCGAGGTGCTACTCGAAGATGGCGATGTCCCGATGAAAAAGTTGCAACGCGAATTCAAGAAGAACGGGATCTCTATAGCCGGTGTCGATAATCCGTTTGGGAGTTCCATGGTCTGGGAAAAACAGAAGGGGGACTTGTGGGTAATTACCGATTATACAAACGGTCGTGTCTACACCGTCCGCAAACAGGACGATAAATTGAATGTATTCGCCGGGATATACCCTGAAAGCTGGAATCTCTCGAACAGTCTCACTGCTATGACGCAAAAGCGCGGCAACAGATGGCTCATAAACGATCCGACCCGTCGTCGCATGTATACCATCCGAAGTGAAAAGAACCGCCTGAATATCTACGATGGCGCCGCACTCAGTGCATCCCCTGACAGTGCTGTGAGGGGATTTGAACCCGCCGTGGACATCGTGGTGATGCTCGATTACAGTCGGAGTATGGGAGGCAAATCCGAAGTGATTATGCTCGGTTTAAGCACGCTTATCGGTAGATTAGACATCCTACCCATTAATTATCGGATTGGACTCATCCGTTTCGCTGAGGCGAAAGATGCCATCAAAATCATTAACGGCGCGGTTGTGACGCAGATGCCACTCAACGAATCCATGCTGGCAAGTTCCATGGAAGCCCCTTTTGGTGGGGACGAACACCTTATCGATGCGATTGTGGAAGGCGTTCCGAAAGTTAAATTCAGCCCGTATGCAAGCCGATTCCTGCTTATTCTAACGGATGAACCGACGACAGGAAAATATCCACCTGAACGCGCGCTTAGTTTGTGTCAGTCGTTAGGCATCCGTGCTTATGTTATTGGGCATCCGGGTCCTACAGATTTCCAGAAAAAACTCGCAGAACAGACAGGCGGACGCTTCTTTACAATGCCGAAACATCTCAATAAAACCTATCCAAACCAATAAATTGAAATTAACATGGATGCAACAATTCGGACGCACATAGAACACATGCACGAAGACTTGGCGAAGAGAGACTCTCTTCGACTGAACACCGATTGGTTGAAACAAGCACTTTTGAATGTGCCGCGTCACCTCTTCATTGAACAATACTACGATGACGAGGCACCAGATGGGATTGCCCGGGTTGAATCACCGATACCGACAGCAAAGCAATTGGAAGCGATCTATTCCGATAGAGGCTTGATGATCCGAGAAGACCCACACAGTGCCGCATCTCAACCTACGCTTATCTTTGGCATGTTGGACGATCTCAAATTAACTCACGGATGCAAGGTCTTGGAGATTGGAACGGGGAGTGGATGGAACGCCGGACTGATCGCGTTTCGCGTAGGAGCCGAAAGTCTCGTCTACTCCATTGACCTGCAAGCGGATTTGGTAGAGAAAGCCCGAAAACATCTGAATTCCGCAGGGTTCACTGAAGTCAACCTGAGAGCAGGTGATGGTGGACTCGGATGGGATGGGGAAACTTTCGATCGGATCATCGTTACAGTCGGTTCACCTGATATTCCACCCGCGTGGATTGAATCGTTAGCAGAGGGCGGGATTTTGGTGATGCCGTTGAAGACAAGAGGTGCCGGAGATCCAATTCTTCGGCTCCACAAACAGGGCAACACATTGACAGGGACAATCACGCGCTGGGCGGGTTTCATGGACTTACAGGGAAACTTCAAATCCTCTACTGAGAATGCCCTGGAGCCATCTTCCGATCCAGTATTAGAAGCGTTATTGCAAGAGGAGCCGACATTCGCTCCACTTCGGGCATACGTAGGATCCGATTGCGCCCTCTATCTTCGTCTAAACGGAGAACCGATGGAAACGCTTTGGGAATACAAAGAACAACGGGGAATGCACTCTGGCCTGCTGGATAGGGAACTACCCGCCTTATGTGTCCCTCGGTCCGTTTACGAGCCTAAGCCCGAGAACCGCGTAGATGCCTACGGCAATCCGCAAGGCGTCGACCGCTTTATCACGAAAATAGAAGAGTGGGTCAACCTCGGCAGTCCCAAAATCACAGACTATCACATTGAACTTATCGATCCAGCCGTGTCAGCCGATGAGGTGCCTCACAGTTATGTCGATAAGAGACCGAATGCAACACTAAGATTTTCCTTACCGGATGTCCCACTATCACGGGACCAAAACTGACCGAAAAACTAACAATCAAAAGGAGATGACAACACCAATGTCAACAACTTCTACAAGTACACAACAACACCGAGAAATGGCAACCGAGGAGGGACCTGTCGCCGTAGCGATCGTCACCGTGAGCGATACACGTACCCCTGAAACCGATAAAAACGCCATATTCCTTCGCGAACAACTCGCCGCAGAGGGAAACAGCGTCGCCGCCTACCAAATCATAAAAGATGAACCCGACCAAGTCGCCGCAGTATTAGATAAAATGGCGGAAAGCGATGCACAGGTTATTCTTTTCAACGGTGGCACGGGTATCGCTCCGCGCGACACGACTTTCGACATCCTCGATCGTAAACTGGAAAAGACCTTGCCCGGATTCGGCGAACTCTTTCGGATGTTCAGTTACGATCAGGTCGGTGCGGCGGCAATGCTCTCACGCGCAACGGCTGGGGTCTACCGCGGAAAAGTGGTAATCTCTACACCCGGTTCGACTGCGGCTGTGCAATTGGCATGGGAAAAGTTGATTGGACCGGAATTGCAACATCTGGCATGGGAGGTCGGCCGCTAATTTTTAATTTTACCTTGCGGAGTAATAGCGCAGGTTTCATGTTTAGCGAGCCTTCCATCTATCCGCCTGCGCCGTTGTTGCAGGCTCCGTTTCTGGCAGTAAATTAAAGAACCTCGCGGGTGAAGGTATACGCATGCCGCAACCACGAGGCATAATAGATGCCGTTCGCATAAAAGAAATAGAGCAACTTCAACCCAACGACACCGATCAAACAGACGAACAACACCGAGAGCAGGCTGTAATCCCAAACCCCCATCTTCAAAGACCGTAGCGAGGTGCGCTGGGTCGCCATCTCCGGCGAGAATCCGCGACTCTCAACGGATTCGGCAAGGTGCGTCGCGTGCCGAATGTTACCCGCCAAGATCGGACGGAAGCTATTGAGAACCCCACGGCAGGTTACTACAAGATTGAGACGGAGATATCGGAACCCTCTTAACCTTTGTGAACGGAACACAGCCGCCGCCTCATTCGCAATCACCGGAATGAAATGCAACGCCGTCGTCACCATAAAAGCGAGGGTCGCTGGGACACGCAACTGTGCTAATGCGAGAAGTAGATCGCGGGGTTGCGTCGTCCAGACAATGAAACACCCAATAACAAGTGTCGTATTGAAACGGAGGGATTGGACAATCCCGTAGAACAGTCCTTCTCGATAGACACGGATGCCGCCCGTCATCTTCCCAATGAGCGGCAGGTCGGCAGGCACAAGCGTGAACAGCACAGTGCGTGGAAATTCGTTATAGAAGATCGCTTGACTGTAAATTAGACCCCATGTCGTAAAGAAGAGGAAGGCGCAGAGCAACCCGATCTGCCGCCACGTCGGGACAGACAGTGCGACCAACGCAAGGCTTCCAACGAAACAGACGAGCAGTGCCGTCGGGCTATCCAGTAGAATGACGAGGCAACCGCTGATGAGCATCATCAGGATTTTCGTGCGGGGTTCGAGTATAGTATTACGCATTCTTCGATTTTTCTGTTGTACCTCCGAGATAAGTATAACAGGTTCGAACTCCGTTTGCCAATGAAAGTGCTTTGCTGGTCGTCAGCCGTCAGCTGTCAGAAATGTCGAGATTCAAAGATCCCTCCTACCCGGTAGGTGCGGTTTCTAACCGTATCGGTGTTCGTCTGAATCGAGAATACCCCGAATTTTCGATGGGGATCAACAAATTGTTGGGTTTCGCTACGTTCTACGCAACCTACGAGATTACTGCCAAATTCCCTTGACCCACCTCCCAAAACCTGCTATTATACCCCTATGCCACAACTCAACCTCAAACCCAATCACAAAGCAGTCCGAGACTACTACGCCACGCTGCAACAATACGAACAACACGACATCAGACATGAAGGCGCAGTCAGCAACCCCTTCGCATTCCTACTCGACACTTGCGCAAAACAGATCAATGGCACGCTCGTCCCGCAATACCCGATGCGCGCCCCGAAAGGCAACCGTATCGTCATCGACGGTACTGTTCTCAACGAGATCGGACTCCCCTTCGCCTACTGGGAAGCGAAAGATATGGACGACGACCTCGCCAGAGCGGTCATCGATAAACGCGAGGCAGGCTACCCGCTCGA
>JAAXHD010000151.1 GCA_012271015.1 Candidatus Poribacteria bacterium
CTTGCGGATGAGGCATACAGGTTAGGATTTTAACGATTCCCATGTTCAAGCCGTCCGCGCCGTTGTTGCGGACTACAATATTGTGTCTAATTTTAATACTGGACAGACTGGGACTTCTGTTCATAAATGTTTAATACTGGAAGAAAGGAAATGATTCGCGTTTTTCGTGCGTCTGTCTCTTTAAGGGCTTGATAAGATAGTAAATACAGACTATTTTACCGAAAGGTCCTGCCTTTGTCAATCACAGGAACTTGAAGACAATTACAGCCTCAAGCAACTAAAACTACAACTTTGCCACATTTCAAATCGGAGTCGCGGTGAACTTGACGTATGAAATCCTAAATAGCACTTCGTTTCGATTTGACATAATCCTAATTTGAATGGTATACTATAGGAATTAGAGCGTGTGTTTGATATTCAGCCATTCGCAATTGCCCCTTTTTGTGCATGCTGAAGCGAGAAGTTGCCCCATTTCGTGCGAAATCTCACGCTTGAGATAGAAAATGAGATGGCACGAAAATTGCTCATCTGTGTAAATGGCTATCAGCCATCGGTCGTCAGCTCTCAGTGGAAATGTGGGTTTGTAACAGTTTGCCGCGCACGGGAGTGCTCCAAGGTGAAGGAGATGATTACAAAGAAACCTCTTTACTGACTGCTGACTGCTATATTAAGGAGGAACGCTAATGTTTTTATTTAAAAATGTACGAATACGTCTGGCGAGTTTTATGGCGGTTTTTTTACTGACAGCACTACCCAGTTTCGCTGAGATTGACCCAAAGAGCATCACGGGAATGTGGCTTTTTGAGGAGGGAAAAGGTAATGTTGCCACCGATTCGTCAGAAAACGGAAACGATGGCGAGATTCATGGCGCAAAGTGGGTAGACGGGAAATTCGGAAAAGCACTTGAATTCGATGGTGCCAGCAATTGGGTTGAAGTTCCACACTCAGACACTGTCGGATTTGAGGCGGGTGTCTCGTTCACGATTACCCTCTATTACAAGGGCAGCAAGGTTGGCGGTTCACTCGTCGGGAAAAACTATGAGGATACATCGCAGGTATTGCCGTGGTATCTTCTTTGGGACAATGGATCCAAGAACACCGTGACTCTCTATTTGCGTGATAGCGCGTCAACAAGTTTCCCCTGCCACGGCACCACAGTTGTCGCCGATGACAAGTGGCACTTCATCGCGGGACGGGCAGATGCTTCCAGCGGCAAATCCTCAATATGGGTGGATGGCAAGATGGAAGCCGAGATTGATTTCAACAAAAAAGATGGATACGGCACCGGTGAAGGCGTATTTCACATCGCACGACATTATGATCGGTATACTGAGGGTATTATTGACGATGTTGCTCTCTTCAATGTTGCTTTGGAAGAAGACGATATGAAATTTCTCATGGATAACGGGGTTGAAACTGCTGCAGCGGTTGAGCCCGTGAACAAACTAACAACGACATGGGGCAAAATTAAACAACGGATGAGCGAATAGGAAGAAATTAAGAATAATGCGAATCGGAGCCTGCAACAACGGCGCAGGCGGATTTGAGGAACGCACTACACAGATGTAACGCTCGTCGTTTAACTGGAAGGAAAAATTAAAAAATGAAACAGATGCAGGCATTTCTCGCTTTAGCACTCTTACTACTCACAGGGTTAAATTGCGGAACAGAGAACCCTGTTGAGGAAACGGTAGACCCCTCCGCAGTTGAGACATTAACAGGCACGCTGCGTGGAGAGGTGCAATCTATTGACGGGGCATTGATTCAGGTCCGTTTACTAAGAGATGGGCAACTCTTAACGCAAATAGAAGCGCGAGCGACCTACGAACTTCCATCAATCGCAGCTGGAACCTACACACTCCAAATATCGGCAAAAGGTTATGAGACTAAGGAGGTAAATGTCACAGTTACCGCTGGTCAAGTTGTCTCGCTGGACAAGGTGGCACTTGTGGCGTTGGATACCCCTGTCTCGCATCTGCGCGGTGTTTTAACGGATAAAATAACCGGTAAACCGCTCGGTGAAGTCAACCTTCAGCTTACGGATAAAGCGGGGGAAATTTACGAAACGTTGACAACAGGGGCTGGTATTTTCACCTTTGAAAACCTTCCTGTAGAGCAAGCCTTCACCTTAGCAATCATGCATGCAGGTTACGAAGAGACCGAAGTCGCCGTGCATCCAATACCTGCGGCGGAGACATTGGAACTACAGGTTCAACTCACTCGGCTACCTGAACCGGACAAGTTGGATCCGGGGCAAGGTTTGAGTCTCGGAAGCCATGCACCTGCCTTTGAATTACCGGATGGCGACGGCAAGTTACACGCACTCGCTGATCATGTCGGTAACGAGAATGTAGTGCTTATATTTTACCGCGGTGGCTGGTGACCGTTCTGTAGAGGGCAACTCGGAGAGTTGCAAAAAAACTATGCTAAAATTCGGGCGACGGGTGCCGAACTCATCGCTATCAGTTCCGATAACGAAGGTGATACGAAAAAGACGGTGCAAGGCAGTGGACTTGAATTCCCTGTACTCGCGGATAAGGACAGAGAGGTTATTGAGGCTTACAATGTTTTGGACCCAGGGAACAACAGAATCGCACGTCCTGCGGCGTATGTGCTTCAAATGGATGGGACAATCGCTTGGAAATCGCTGAATGGGGTGGCGGTACGTGTTCCGACAGCGCAAATTCTCACGGAATTGGGTAAACTCTGATGAAATCTCATGATACAGTTATAGAAAATATTATTGCCGACAGCCAAGAGGCAGCACGGCATCGAGATGCGCTTGACCGCCGACAGTTCTTAACCCGGCTTGCCGCTGGTGTTGGTGGCGTCAGTGGCGCATTAGGTGCCTTTCCAGCGTTCGCTCAGTTGAGTAGTGGGCAGTTACAGCCCGACGTCACGACAGCAACACCTCTTACGCCTGTCGTTGAAGCTGTCAGTGAAAACGTCTGGGATGGTGATCGACTCGATGAAGATGCTGTTAGTGAGCTGATTGATCAGGCGATGATGAAGTTCACTGGACGTGCTTCCGCGAAAGAGGCGTGGCGAGATATTGTCCTGCCTGATGATATCGTCGGGATAAAAATCAACCCACTTGGCGGACCTGAACTCAGCACACATCCTATCATTGTTGATAAGATTATTGAGGGGTTATACGGTGCAGGTGTCCTCAAAAAACAAATTATTATCTGGGACCGGTTTGAAAGCCACCTCTTAAACGCTGGGTACCCTATCAGGCAAGATGAAGGCGAAGTTCAGACTATTGCCTCTGACACAGAGGGGATCGGGTATGATGACGAGGTGTTTTACGAAAGCGAAAAAGACAGTGTTAACCGCCGAGAAAACGAAAGTACTCGTTCTCGGTATTCCCGAATCGTTACGGAGCATGTTAATGTGTTGATTAATGTTCCTGTTTTGAAACACCATGAAATGGCGGGAATCAGCGGGTGTTTAAAGAACCTCGCGTTTGGTAGTGTTGATAACACACGCCGGTTCCATGCAAAACCGCTCTACTGCAATCCGGCTATCGCCGAGATTTTGGAGCATAAGGTCCTGAAAGATAAACTTGCCCTCAATATCGTTGATGGGTTGGTGGCATCGTTTGACCGAGGACCGACGTATCACGCCGAAAGTGCCTGGAAATATGGCAGTCTCTTTGTCAGTACGGATCCTGTTATCCTTGATGTTCTTGTCCTTCAGACTGTCAACCAGAAGCGCGAGGAGATGGAGTTGGGTTCTGTGTCTAAGTTAGCAAACCATATCAACACGGCGAGTGGGGTCGGTTTAGGCACAAATACGCTTGACCAAGCTGATCTTCAGAGAGTTGAGATTTAATAATGAAACACATACAGTCTAGTTTATTTTCCCTTCTGATTCTCTTCATCGTTGCGATCGCTCTTTTCCAGATGACAGGATGTACCCTAACTTTCACGCAAAGCGATACCCTCCAGCTCAGTATATCCGAGCCAGCAGCAGAAACGATGTCAATAGTTGCCGAGTTTGAGGCAGGCGAGGCTGAAAGTGTTGCTGGTGATGTAACGCAGAAAGCAGGAAGTGCCTGTGCCGGTGGGGCGTGTATTATCTATTAGGTGTCTGTCACCTGTGTTGAAGAAGCAGCAAAAAAAAGGCGGGCTGATAAGCCCGCTTGTGGTAGAATTCGGTTTGAATGGGACGCTACTGATCCGATTTGATTTCACCCCATGTTGTCGTTAGACTTCCAGCTGGATCAACGGGGAGCACACCTTCTTCGAGAAAGATCGTCCACATGAGGACCGGATCTCCGATGACCTCGTCAATCCCGAGCAATTCCACTGTTCCATCTGGATACGGTTCATTAGATTTGTAAATGTGGTACTCGGTTGGGGCGTGTGGGGCATCCAGCATGAGGATTTCGCCGGTATCGGTATATCCCTTTGTAAACCAACCTTTCGGATCTTGTCCGCGATCCTCCGGGGGTGTATGTCGGCTATCCCATGCTTGGTAGATATAAGCCGGCCGGTCGATTTCAAACGTGAGTCGGTACTCCTGTCCGCCAGGACAGTCTGCTGACGTGGAGACTTGCGTTAGGCCACGAAATTCTTTCGGGATATTCGTAATCGTATAGTCTCTGTCGTGGAAAAATTTCCCACCCTCTTCCAACTCGACAGCTTTGTAAATCCCGCCCTTGTTATCCTTTATTTCTGTGACCACCACTGGATCAGCAGAGAACGCAGTTAACGCGGTCGCAATACATAATGCCGCGATACAAACATAAACCAGTTTCATTTTGAATACTCCTTTTTATTTTGTTTGCAAGTCTTGTGGAAACTTGAAAAAAAATAACGTTTGTGCCATACTTAAGATTATATAACAATTTTTCCCAATTTACCAAACAAAATAAATTTGCGCGGATCCGAAAAAGGAATTACGTTTTTAAGGTTTCTCTCTTTAGACTTGAAAGGTCTGAAACCGATCGCGAATTAACCGAAAGTCTACCCGAAACATTGTCCCGTAGGTTTCCTCTATAAGAAACTTGCGCAAGAAGGGTAGCCCAGGAGGTCATAGTTAAAAGAATGGTTGAACACATCGTCTTACTGAAGTTAAAATCAGACGTTACCGAAACACAGTTGGAAACTTTGTCCGATGCGCTATTGGGAATGGCTGATGAAATTCCCGGCATTGAATCCATAACTGCTGGTACGAATAACAGTCCTGAAGGCAAAAGTCAGGGATATGCATATGGTTTTATCGTGCGTTTTACAGACGAAGCGGCACGCGACGCATATCTGCCACACCCTTTTCACCGCCAAGTCGCGAGCGAACAGATCCGTCCACTTGTTGAGGATGTCCTTGTTTTTGATTACTCCGCACCTACCAGTAACTAAAGTGTGTAGCTTGGAAGGCGTAAGGGCGAGGTCACCTCGCCCGTATAGAGAGCGGATGTACGGAACAGAACTAATTAACCAGAACTCACCTAACCGAATCGCAAGGAAGATTAAAAAAATGAGTTGGAACATAGTCGTCGTTGTTTCAGATACACTGCGAACCGAATATCTCAGTCCTTATGGCAACGATTGGATTCAGACCCCGAATTTAGCACGGTTTGCCGATCAAAGCGTCAGATTTACGAACGCGCACCCGGAATGTTTACCGACAATCCCGACGCGCCGCACCTTACACACCGGCAGGCGTGCCTATCCATTCAGCACCTATACCCCCGTGCCGTGGGACAATGTTTATACCCCGGGTTGGCAACCTATGTCTTCCGATGAACCTGCAATCGCTGAATCGCTTGTCCAAAATGGGTATCATACCGGCTTCTTTGCCGATGTGCCGCACTATTTCGTGCCGGGTATGAATTTCACGCGCGGGTTCCGACAGTGGGAATTCGTCAGAGGTCAAGCCGAAGACAGGTACCGGGGTGCCGCTCACGCCGATCCTACACTGATTTCGCGTTATCGCGGAAATCCCGAACGTATCCGTGCCCATATTGTGAACGTCCAACCTGAGCGTCCAGAGGAGATGTGGCACGCCGCGCGGCTATTCCGCTCCGCAATTGAATTCGTTGAACACAATCATCAGAATACACCCTTTTATCTTTATGTAGATAGTTTCACACCCCACGAGACATGGGAAGCTCCTATCCATTACTATGATCTCTATGGTAAACGCGAAGACCGCGAGCCTATCTGTCTCAACCTCCCCTACGGTTCACTCAACGATGCGGAACTTGAAGAACGGTTGCCGAGCGTTAAAGCCAACTACGCAGGCTTGGTAACACTCGTAGATACATGGTTCGGAAGATTGGTGGATACGATTGATCGGCTTGGACTCCGTGAGAACACACTCATCATCTTCCTTGCAGACCACGGCACAAACTTCGCAGAGAATCCAGACAAAGCCACTGGAAAACCGGCGAATTTTATGTACCCCGGCACGATGGACATTCCTATGATGGTTAGCCACCCGTCTGGCGTAAATGCTGGCACAACGTGTGATGAATTCGTTTATACGCTTGACGTTCCTGCTACCGTTATGGCAGCGAGCCAAGTTGAGCCTGCTGGTGAGATTGAAGGACAAAGTCTGCTTCCACTCGTTGAAGGGAAAAGTGATTGGACATCACGTGAATACCTAACTTGCCGCTATGTCAACTCCGTTTGGTATAAAGATGCGAGGAGTTGGTATTTCTCCAGCGTTGACTTCGAGCAGGATGTCCGGCTATTTGACCTTGAAGCAGATGTTGCCTGTCAGCATAACATCGCTGACCAAGGTGCTGATCGGATCGCGCTTGCCAAGGAGCGGATCATGGCAGATGCGGGTGGACACCTGCCTCACTACAAACGCCAAGGGAGAACGGATGCCCTCGGCAGACCGCAGTTCGCAGAGGCATAGTTTTTGGCAAAAGGATGCACTTTATTCAACCGACACACATTCGGACTTTAGCAGAAAAGTTTCAAGTCGCATCTGCGGTGTTTATATGAGATTCTATTCTGAATAAATAAGGATACCTAATGCAACGCTTTTCCCGACTTAGCCATCACCTATACGTTCATCACGGACATGTTAATACAGGTATTCTCCGCGATGGCGACCGCGCTCTCCTCATCGATCCGAGTGGAATTGCCCTCCAAGCTACACTCGCGGAACTCGGAATCACAAGCGTCGAGCAAATTCTGTTTACGCATCACCATCGGGACAGTACTGCTGGCTTTCCGATATCTCATAATGTGCGTGTCGGAGTTCCAACGAAAGAGGCGGCGTGGTTTAGCGAAGTCGAGACCTTTTGGAACGATCCACAATATCGATGGCACCTCTATAATTACCACCCCCACAACCTCATGCTCGCCAATGCCACCTCTGTGATGGATACGTATACCGAGGGTGTACGGTTTGAGTGGGATCCGGCATCGTTGACGGTTCTTGAAACACCAGGGCATACCGATGGAAGCGTCACCTATCTTATTGATGTTGATGGTGAACGTTTTGCCTTCTCCGGTGATCTCATTTATGACGAGGGTCAGTTGTGGGATCTCTATAGTTTACAAAAAGGGCAACAGACGAGCGACTATCACGGGTTTCTCGGTGCACGCGACGAGTTAACTGACAGTCTTGAGAAGGTCCGCCAGGCATCGCCAACGGCACTCATTCCTACGCACGGCGTTGTTATGAGCAATCCAGACAGAGCGATTGACGCACTCCTACAGCAATTAACACACTGTTACGATAAATACGTCGCAATCTCCGCGCTTCGGCACTACTTTCCGAACCTCTTTGCTGAATTTGAGGGACGCGCCGGACACATGCCTATCCGAGAAGGCAAGCCACCTCCCGAATTCCTACGTCACTTCGGCACAACGTGGTTAATTATCTCCGAAAGCGGTGAAGCGTTCGTTATGGATTGCGGTTCACCGAATGTTATCAAACAGATCCAGCAGTTACAAGCGGATGACGAAATTTCGGAGGTCACACAGTTTTGGGTAACGCACTATCATGACGATCACGTTGATGCTATTCCTGAATTTCAGACAACTTTCCCTTGTGAAACGATAACGGACTCGGTTGTGGCACGAGTCATCACAAACCCAATCGGTTTCCGGCTCCCTTGTATTTCGCCTTCGGTTACTCGGGTGGATCGCATCACCCGTGATGGGGATTCTTGGCAGTGGAATGAGTTCACGATGACAGCATACCACTTTCCGGGGCAGACCTATTATCACGGTGGACTGCTTGTTGAAGGACGCGGTGTCCGGATGTTCTTTGCAGGTGACTCTTTCACGATGGCAGGAATAGATGACTATTGTTCCGGGAATCGGAATTTGCTCGGCAAAGATGTCGGTTACGAAAAATGTCTGCGGCGTATTCAGCAACTCGAACCGACGCATATCTTTAACTGTCATGTCAATCCAGCCTTTGATTTTACTGATGCCGAGATGCAGTGTATGTTGGCCACACTCACGGAACGGGAAAAATGCTATACTGATCTCGTTCCTTGGGACCATGCGAACTACGGCATCGACGAACATTGGGTCCGCTGTTATCCTTATGAACAGGAGATTGCACTTAGAGAAACGGCACACTTACGCGTAGAGGTGACGAACCATTCATCTGAGCCACGCACGGCAATTGCTCAACCGATTCTTCCGAGCGCGTGGAATATGGAGCTTCCCTCCGAAGAAACGACGATTCCAGCGCGATCGGATGGTCACATCGATTTTTCTATCTCGATACCGAGGCACCGCGACGCTTTGGGGAAGAGAATTGTCGTTCCTGTAGACATTACCTATGATGAACGTCCACTCGGTCAATTTCGAGAAGCAATCTTCGTTCTGACAGGAGGTTAGAAACTCGTGCTAAACTTATCGCATCCGACTATTGACATTGCTATTACCTGTAGCGACTTTACCGCGTCCTTGGATTTTTACCACAACAAGTTAGGGCTTGAAATCGTGCTGGAGTTGGAGATTCCAGATGACTTGGCACGCGGTGTGGGACTTGCTCCAACAGGCTTTCGCCAGGTCCGACTTAAAGCCGGTAACACACTTATCAAACTGATGGATATTGAATCGCCACCGCCGACACCGTCGGACGAATTCGCAGCAGGTGTTCGCTGGCTTACCTTTTTTGTAGATGATATTCAGGGAACCGTCGAAGGCTTAAAACAGAACGGTGTTGAATTTCTGTCTGACCCTATAGGCGCACCGGACGCAGTTGGCGTGGCATGCGCGAAGGATCCGAATGGCATTCTGATTGAACTGGTCGAAATATAAAACCATTTCTAATGAACTACTCTTCAAAAGACTTGTAGCATAAACTGTTAGTTTGTGCAGTCTTATTTCTCTGTGAGAAAAGTCGCAGATGCAACATCTATTCTCAGAAATAGTATAAGACACAATATGAAGACCTTAACGGATTCACAAATTCACGATTTTAACGAAAACGGCTATCTGTTAATCGAAGATGCCCTTGCACCGGACGATCTGAACCCACTCATCGGAGAATTTGAGGAAATTGTCGACACTGGCGCATCAGAACTCTACGCCGAGGGTGAAATTAACTCCGAATTCAAAGCGGAGGGATTTGACACCCGTTTGGCAAAAATTACGGCGCAATCCCCAGTCGTGTTCCAGAAGGTGTTCAGTGGTGCACATACGGGACCGGCACTCTTCGATCTGCTTATCAATCCGAAGTTGCTTGACATCGCTGAGTCGCTCGTTGGACCGGAGATTATGTGTCACCCCGCCTATCGGGTGCGTCCAAAGCTTCCTGAACACGATCGAACTCTCGTTCCATGGCATCAAGACGCTGGCTATATGGAGCCTAAATGCGATTCTGTCTTGCAACTCACAATTTGGATTCCATTGATAGATGCTACCGTTGAGAA
>JAAXHD010000233.1:0-3745 GCA_012271015.1 Candidatus Poribacteria bacterium
AGGACATTATTGTATTGATGTTTGAGTTTTTTACGGATATGGAGTGGAATAATCAGAAGGACACGAAATACAGCCACGCAAAATTAAGACGTTTACTTGGAGAGACGGACATTCTTTATGGAAAAACCTCTTAACCTGCCCGAATCGAAAAAGTATTTGAAAATTAAATTGAGCTTTAGGCGCGCTTTGGTATTGTTGACGGCGTTTTTTGCTTTACAACTTCCAAACGCAATAAGAGCTGAAACGGAGACAGCATCTGCTCACAGAGTTGCAACTGCCATCCGCATTAAAGGCGCGCCACCGCAATTAGATGGCGTTTTAGATGATGGCATCTGGAAGACTGCCCCGCTACATGAAGGCTTCCGTCAACGTGATCCCGATGAAAGCGAACCTGCTTCCCAACGCACGACTTTCCAAGTCGCCTATGATGATGAGGCGGTCTATTTCGCTGTCATGTGTTATGACAGCGAACCGAATAAAATTGTTTCCCGCCTCGTCAGACGCGACGATTACGTTGAGTCCGATAAAGTCCAGATTCTCCTTGATCCGCACTACAATCGGCAGCGTGCCTTCTCATTTACTATCTATCCTTCCGGTTCTGTCATAGATGGTGTTATCGGAGGTGGTTGGGAAAACTGGAATAGTGCATGGGATGGTGTGTGGGAAGCAAAAACCCGTATCTACGAGAAGGGATGGGCAGTAGAATGTAAAATCCCATTTTATATGTTCCGCTTTTCACCGAAAAACAAATACAGATGGGGACTCCAGGTAGAGCGGGAAATTAGCCGTAGAAAGGAGCGTTCCCACTGGCGTTTGATTAAGAAAGGCACACCAGGGTGGCTATCACATTTCGGGGATTTGGTAGGGATTGAAAATATCAAACCGTCTCGTCACTTGGAATTAACACCCTATGCAATGGGCAGGACGATTCTCAACAATAAGACTGATGTGTGGGGCAATGTTGGCGGCGATGTCCAATACGGTATCACTTCCGGAATTACGCTCAATGCTACAATCAATCCCGATTTCGGACAGGTGGAAGCCGACCCTGCTACTTTAAATCTTTCTGCTTATGAGGAGTTTTTCGACGAACGCAGACCCTTTTTTGTCAAAGGGTCATCTAATTTTAACTTCGGGAAAGAGCATAGCCAATTCTTTTACTCACGGCGGATCGGACGACAGCCGAGACTTTTTGAGACTCCAGATGGCGCAATTGAACTTAACCGTCCAGAAGCAACAACGATTCTGGGTGCCGCTAAAATTGTTGGAAGAACCAACAGCAACACCTCCTTCGGTATCATGGAGGCTGTGACGGCACCGGAGTATGCACAGATTGAGGAAAAAGGTAAGACCCACGATCACCTCATTGAGCCGCTAACAAACTACTTTGTGGGGCGAGTGACACAAGACATCTTGGAAGGGAATTCTCGCGTCGGACTGATAGCAACATCGGTAAATAGGCGGGCTTCAAATGCCGCGTATGTCGGTGGACTTGACTGGGACTTGAAGTTTGCGAAGGAACGGTATAACATAAGTGGAATGCTCGCCGCAAGCCAAGCTGGAGAACTTGAAGCACCTAAGTCGGGTTACTTTGCACATCTTGGATTTGATAAACGGGGCGGATGGTGGCGGCTTGATACCCGTTTTAATGTCCGTTCCCCAGACTTAGATATAAATGACGTAGGGTATACGCAGCGCGGCGATATGATGCGGTGGTTCTATGACCTCATGTTCAAGAAAGAGCAACCCTTCAGCATTTTCCGAGAAGTGACTTTAGGCTTATACGGTTGGCGAGAATGGAATTATGATGGTGTTAGCATCGGTCGTTACTCCGAAATATGGACATACGGCAAACTCAAGAACTATTGGGAATATGACCTGTGGGTTGGTCGGAATTTGGAGTCGTTTCGGGATGAGGATGTTCGACGCGGTGGGACGTTGATTAAGAACCCCGCGGGTTGGTGGATTTTTACCCAACTTAGAACTGACAGTCGTAAAATGCTCCAGCTTGAATTGAATCCAATCTTCGCATGGGATGATGATACCAAGAGTTCTGAAAAAGAGGTCAATCTTCGCCTGAACATTCGTCCTGTGTCGAACATTGAGTTGAGCATTGGACCGATGTATCGTTACCGAATTTACGATGCCCAGTGGGTCGAGTTGGTTGAAGAAAACGCCGGTGGACACATCAAAAAACACTACGTCTATGGGGAGTTGACAGCTCAAACGCTTGACTTCACGACGCGAGCGAACATCAGTTTTACCCCGACGCTGAGTCTTCAATTCTATGTGCAACCTTTCATTACCATTGGAGACTATACCAATTTCAAGGAATTGATTGAGCCGAAGTCCTATCAATTCAAGCCGTATCCACTGAAACGAAACCCCGATTTCCACATGCGTTCGCTGAGAGGTAACACCGTCCTCCGCTGGGAATTCCGCCCTGGAAGTACACTCTTTTTGGTCTGGTCTCAGTCGCGTGAGATTGCGTTGGAAGATATTGGAGAGGCTGACCTTGAGTTTCGACCCGTCCATCGCTTGAGAAACAGTTTCACGGATCCTGGGAAGAATATCTTTCTGATAAAATGCCGATATTGGTTTGGAATCTAACCCTTTTCAGACATTCAAAAAAATAAAACTTGACAGATAGTGTAGAAATTGCTAATGTAATAGGACTTACGCACTTTCTCTTAAAGTCCCCTGATAAGGGGGATTTAGGGGATTAAATACGACAAAATAACGCCTTTTCAGCGAAATATACCGTCTCTCTGTTTAATTTCCGTAAGTCCTGTATAATCTGAGTTTGGGATAAATATTTGGAGGATTCTCTCGGGGAAATCGTTGATTTTATCAAAACTCTTTCACTTTCGTAAAATTATGCACCTTTTCCCGCCTGAAATTGTGTCTTTAATAATCAGAAGGGTTCTTTTTCTCAACTCACTTACGTCGAATTCACGTTAAAAATATAAATGAGAAAAATCAGACGTAACAACACGTTAAAGCGCGAACGCTTAACCACATAGGAGGTACGTCCCATGAAATCGCGCCGTATGCCTCTCGTATGGATGATATCGCTTCTCTTACACGTCTGCTTCGCGGTCGTATTAGGATACATGGCGATCTCATCTAAACAACTGAAGGCACAAGATACTATCGATCTGAGTTTCTTCATCGTTACACCACCTCAAGCAGCGAAAAGGGATGTTATCCAGAAGCCCGCCGTTGTAACAACCCCTATTCCAGATTTGAGAGTCGTTCCTCAAACTGAGACAACGCAGCGTCGGACATCAGTCGCACACGCTGTGAGATCGTCCGCAACTGCGGCACCTGCGGCATCACTGATGGCGGGCGCACCAGCCGCACCAAGAGGACAGCAAGTCAAAGTTCCGAGCACGTCTCCCGTGATTCAGCATACGCCCCAACCGTTGTCAACCGCTGCAGAATTGCCCACAGCATCGGATGGGTTACCTACCGCAGGCTTGCCTAATAGCGGGGCAGTGCCGGATGGCATAGGCGTAGGTATTGGGGACGGTTTAGGTAGCGGGACCGGACGTGGGACTTTCGGTTCAGGATCCGGTCTTGGACAAGGACGAACACAGGGCAGTGGCAGTCTGAATTCACTCGTAGACGGAGCCGGTGCTGCAAATATTAGCGCATCACTGTCGAATGTGGAAAAGAACATGGTTCTCGGTAATGGTGTACCAGAACTTCCGAAGGGAAGCCCAGGTGCCATCATTCAAGGTCG
>JAAXHD010000233.1:3803-20159 GCA_012271015.1 Candidatus Poribacteria bacterium
CAGAAACAGGTATCAAAACCCAAATGGTTGACGCAGTCCAAATTACGGATGCAGCGTTTTTTGAGTCCCCAATTATCTTTATGGAGCCGGTTCCCAAATCTTCAGTCCAACTCCACAACGGACTGATAGGTGGCAATATCTGGAATGCGAAAGGGGATCGCCCTTCCTTCGGTTATACCGACCGGGAGGCCCAGCGGATTCGCGAATATATTATCAACCGCGGTGGATTCATCTATATGCCGACGCACGGAAACACTGAAGCGGCAATGCAGCCTGCACTGCGGGTCTTGCGCCAGATTCTTCCTGAATACCACCTCACAACTATCCCTCAAGACCACGAGATTTACAACAGTTACTATGGGTTGAGCGGACCCCTCCGTTTTCCCGTCCGAAAAATTGGTTCTACCATTCTCCATCACGGTCCCTATCGTCAGTTGCAAGGCGTTTTCATTGATGATCGGTTGGCTGTTCTTGTTGATACAGAAGCGATGATCCACGTGATGGATGGTGCTGTCCAGAAACCTTTCTTCGGTCACTATCAGGATCGGAATAGAATCTTAGATGAGTTCGCTCCGGCCGCCGCACGGCAACTTATTAACATCGTCATCTATGCGGTGACACACGGAAGTATCTCGGATTACAGTAACTATATTCCTGCAAGTGCTCTCGCTGATGGCGAGATAGATAGTGCCCCGAAAAAGGCACCGAATGCTACCAGTCGGTTGTAAAAATTCTCGTGGGAAACGGTATGTAACTACCTAATGAACAATGAGCCGCGTCAAGTTTTTGACGCGGCTCATTTTTTATTTTTTACTTCTATCCTCTCTTTTTCCCTTCTAATCTCTATCTTATCAATTATGAGTTTATCGAGTAACCGGATGTATCCATGGCTTAACCCATTTTTGTCCGAAGCCCTTGATAAATCCCGCGAAAATAGACAAGATGATAGTAAAATTGCGTTTCCATTTGACAAATCAGGGTTGGGTATGTATAATATAAACAAGAATCGTCTTTTTAGGGCACAGTTTATTTGCCCATACAAAGAAGTCTTAACACGGATACAATTAGGAGGCTTAACACAAAAATGGCTGATTACGCAAATCCTGATGTTTTGGTAAGTACGGAATGGGTCGCTGCGCACGGTGGTGATGCTGGCATCCGACTGCTTGAGGTTGATGTGGATACCTCAGCGTATGCTGAGGGACATATCGCTGGTGCAGTGGGACTCAATTGGCAGACACAACTGTGCGATCAAGTTCGGCGCGATATCCTCACAAGAGAACAGTTCGAGGCACTCTGTAATGACAGCGGCATCTCTAACGATACCACTGTTATTTTTTATGGGGATAACAATAACTGGTTCGCAACGTATGCTTTGTGGCAATTCCGCTATTATGGACACGATGAAAGCTTGTTGAAAGTGATGAACGGTGGTCGTCAAAAGTGGCTTGATGAAGGCAGAGAACTTGTCACTGATGTTCCAGATCACTCGAGCACAGGATATCAGGCGAAATTTCCCGATGACAACGTTCGTGCCACAATGCTCAACGTTATATCCACGCTTGCGCAAGGCGATGTAAATCTTGTTGATGTCCGTTCGCCTGCTGAATTCACCGGCGAAGTTATCGCACCTCCCGGTATGAGCGAGACGGCGCAACGGGGCGGACATATTCCGGGGGCAGCGAATATCCCGTGGGCGACAGCAGTCGCTGAAGACGGCACTTTTAAGTCTCATGACGAACTCCAAGCCATCTACGGCGGTGCAGGCGTTGATGAGAGTAAGGAAACAATCGCTTATTGTCGTATCGGTGAACGCTCATCGCATACTTGGTTTGTGCTGAAGTATCTACTCGGTTATGAAAAGGTCCGCAATTACGATGGCAGTTGGACAGAATGGGGTAATGTGGTCGGAGCACCCATTGCACGCGACTAAGAAGATACCTGGCAGCTGTCAACTTGCTTCACCGGTGCCGATGCCTGCTACGCGCTTGAACCCAAAGTCGTAATCCCAAGCATCGCGCCGGGACGGATATACGCCAAGGCGCGTTTTAACACGACCTATCTCATCGAACCGCAAGGAATAATTAGCAGTCAGTTATCGGTTGTTGGTTATCAGTAAAGAGGTTTTCGTTAACTCCAAAGTGATAGCCTGCAACAACGACGCAGGCGGGTACACGGAGAGGCACGCTATTTTTCAGACCCACTTGAACGAACCGCAAGGAAAGTTAAAAATGCCTAAATTTGTTTCCGCCCATGTTATTGCCTGCATGACGCGCCAAGACGTTTCAAGGTTGCTAAAGCGTTTTAAAGAAGAAGGAAATGCCGATGTGATCAATATCCGAGTCTTGTGCGATACGTTGTCCGGACGAATGGTCTGTGAATGGGAAGCACGCGACAGTGTCACCTTAATCGAGTGGTTGAAAAAGTGCAATGTCCAGATACGCGGGACGGGTGAATGGCTCATGGCGGTCCAGTATGAATCAATTGATGATGAACTCGTAGTCCCTCCGCGGCACAATACTTAGATCCTTAGGCACCCAACGTAACACTACGAAACCGATGTACTACTTAACTCGGCAGACAGCGTTTGAAGCATCACATTACAATCGTATCCCTGAATTGAGCGATGCAGAGAACTTTGAGTTGTTTGGTGCCGCCGCAAATCCAAATAGCCACGGGCATAATTATGTGCTTGAGGTAATGGTGAAAGGCAGTGTAGACGTAGATGACGGTATGGTCATCAATTTAGTGACCTTGGACGCGTTGTTGAAAAGCGAAGTGCTTGCCAATTACGATCATAAACATCTAAACCGTCAACATCCCGTTTTCGCAAAGAACCCGCATCTACAACCGACGTGTGAGAATATCACTATAGAGATTTGGCATCGGCTTGTCCCTTCTTTACCGGACGGAATGTTGCACAGGGTACGTCTCTATGAAAATGCGGCAAATTTTGCAGACTATTATGGGGAAGGACCTATGGTTTATCATACGAAAGTCTACGAATTTAGCGCAGCTCACCGTTTGCACAGCCATGCTCTCAGTGATGAGGAAAACCAAGATATTTTCGGAAAATGCAATAATCTGGCTGGACATGGACATAACTACGTACTCGAAGTTACTGTAAAGGGCGATGTGGATGCGAGAACTGGGTTAGTTGAGGGTTTGAATCTTCTTGACGAAGTCGTTCAAAAACAGGTTTATGCGCGTTTTGATTACAAACATTTGAATCTCGACACGCCTGAGTTTGAGACGCTCAATCCGACTTCGGAGAACTTTGTCAAGGTGCTTTGGGAAGTGTTAGAACCGAATTTGCGTCCAGTGGTTCTACACCGCCTTCGCTTACGAGAAACACCCAAAAACCATTTCGACTACTATGGCGAGTAAGCCATTTTTCTATCCAGTAAGCATGTAAATACACAGCCATTGGAGGCATATTTTAACATAATGGAGATTAATCAGGCTAACGTTACCCCTGAGTTGGAAGGTCTCTTTACCAAAATCCTTGAAGGTTTAGGTGAAGATCCGAGTCGTCAAGGTTTGGTGAAAACACCACTTCGTGCCGCGAAAGCGATGGAATTTTTGACAAGCGGCTATCATCAAAGCGTTGATGAAATTTTGAATGGAGCCATCTTTGACGAAGATTATGACGAGATGGTGATTGTGAAAGAGATTGAATTTTATAGTCTTTGTGAACACCATATCCTCCCCTTTTGGGGTAAATGTCACGTTGGGTATCTCCCACGGAAACGAATTGTTGGTTTGAGTAAAATCCCGCGCATTGTAGATATGTTTTCCCGTCGGTTGCAAGTTCAAGAGCGCCTGACGCGCGAGATTGCCGAGTCACTCGAAACCGCCCTTGACCCGCGGGGTGTCGCGGTCGTGATGGAGGGGCGACACCTGTGCATGATGGCACGTGGTGTCGAAAAGCAGGCACCGGTCATGACAACGAATGTCATGCGGGGGACGTTCCGTGAGGATAGTTCAACGCGAGCAGAGTTTCTGAGGTGCATTCAAGTAGCCTAAGGAAATTGGAAAGAACCGTAAGGAAAGTTAAAAAAATGTCAGAAATGGGAAGACTCGACGGTAAGGTCGTGGTGGTTACCGGAGCGTCAAAAGGGATTGGTAAGGCAATCGCTTTCGCTTTCGCAGCAGCAGACGCGAAGGTTGTGCTTGCTGCCCGAACACGTGAGACCCTTGAACAGGTCGCAGAGGAACTTAGAGTAGGAGGGGTTTCTAACCCCGATTCCATACTCGCTGTTCCAACAGACGTTACTAACGTTGATGCTGTGAAGCAACTCATCCAACGAACATTAGATGTTTACCAACACGTGGATATTCTCATCAACAATGCAGGGATCGGTCATTTCGGACCAGTTGTCGATTTCGATCCTGACGACTGGGATGCAGTGCTCAATTCCAATTTAAAGGCTGTTTATCTCTGCGCAAAGTATGCACTTCCGTCCATGTTGGAGCAAGGCAGTGGGCAGATTATTAATGTGCTTTCAATCGCCGCGAAAGTCGCTTTTCAAGCTTCAAGTGCGTATTGTGCCGCGAAAGCAGGGGCATTGGCACTGACAAAGGTTTTAGCCAGTGAAGTCCGCCAACAGAATATACGGGTTACCGCTGTGTTACCTGGGTCGGTGCACACTCCATTTTGGGACGATGTGCCGGAACACCCAGACTTTGAACAGATGTTGACACCAGAGCATGTTGCTGATACGGTTGTCTCTGTTTGTCAGCAACCATCGGGTATGGTGACTGAGGAAATTGTTGTAATGCCACCGCTCGGAATTCTCTAATTTCTAACTATGGGAATCTGGTCACTGCTCCAAATGTAAAGCAAAGACAAATTATGCCATTTAAGGAAACCTAATTTCATTCCGCAGTGGTTTTTGGTGAAGTTAGGAACTTCTCATATCCTAAAAAGGTTTTTCGACTTAGACGGAGACCGTTGTGGAACGAAGTGGAACAACGCCAGTATTCAATAGTTTAAAAAGCGTCCGAGGCGTCGTCGAATGCGGATCTTGCGGATAGCGCGTGCGTCAGCATCTATAACTGTGATGATAGAATCACCCAAGTCAAGTTCAGTGCCAATTTCTGGGATGGTACCAGTCCGATCCAGAATATAGCCAGCAACTGTCTCATAATCACCTTCAGGGATTGCGAGTCCGTAGTGTTCTTCGAGCAAATCTACTTCAGTTCTCGCGTCACACTCAAGGATCTGAGGCGTAATCAAACGGATAAATTCGGGGGCATCACGTTCGTCGGCGAATTCGCCAACAATTTCTTCGACAAGGTCTTCGATGGTGACAAGACCAACGGTGCCGCCATATTCATCAACAGCAAATACCATTGTATGCCGGGTATGCTGGATCTCTTTGAGGAGCGCATTGATGTTTTTAGATTCAGGGACGTGCAACACTGTTCGGATAAACGGTTCAATCGTATTAGGCAAGGTATCTGATTCTTCGTTGTGGTTTGAATTCGCCTCTGATTCAACGTTATTATAAATAACATCCAGGAGATTCACAATCCCAACGATATTATAGATTTGTTCTTCGTAGACCGGGATCCTTGAGAACCCGGAGTCGGCAGCAACTTGCAAAAAATCTTCGCATTTTGTATGCTTCTCAATCGCAACGATATCGACAAGCGGTACCATGACCTGTGCGACCGTCCGGTTTTGTAGATTGAGCAGACTATGAATCATACGCCGTTGGTCAGTGTGCAGGTTGCCGGAACGTTCGCCCATTGTTGCGAGAAGTCGTAGTTCTTCGCGCTGTGCATCAGGACTCGGTGTGCTGGCACCCCTATCTATGATTTTGACGATAAACTGCGTCAGAGTTTTCACGAGGTAGATAAGAGGAGCTAAAACCAGTTCGGAAAGGCGTAAGAGGTAGGCATAGCGGAGTGCCAAGGCATCTGCCTTGACACGAAAGATAGTTTTCGGTAAAATTTCTCCAAAGATGAGGAGTAGAGTCGTTATACCAGCCGTTGCAATGAGTCCCTGTAGACTTACCGGAAGCTTCGGGAGTCCTCGGACAACGAGTCCTTCACCGAGTTGTGCAATCAGCACGTTTGCGAGATTCGTGCCGACCAGTGTGAGGGCAAGCATTCTCTGGGGCGATTCTACTAAACGATGAACGATGCTCGCTCTGGCATTTTCGGCTTCGACAAGTTGATTAAGTCGGAGTTTGTTCACGGAGACAAGTGCTGTTTCCGAACCAGAGTAAAAAGCTGACAGGACAAGGCAAACGAGAACTGCCAGGGCAAGCGAACTTAACACAGTTATCTGTTCTGTGCTACCCGCACCGATTAAAAAGATTGATAATACAAGAATTTTCAAATGCTGTGTACCCGGTATTCTTTGTTATTACACTTCAGTTTTGCTGTCGGTAACCGGCATTTTGATAAATAGACCTGTGATCGCATTGCCTTCTGTAGCGGTAATTTCAAATTCTATACCGTTCTCGTCAATATAGGATTCCCTAACGGAAGGAATGCGACCAAAGAGTCCGAGAACATAGCCACCGATAGTGTCTACGTCATCTTCGCTGAGTTTTAATTCAAATTGCTGGTTGAGTTCGCGGATGCTCATACGTCCGGAAGTTTCAAGTAACAACGGGTTTTCAGAGTGTTTGACAAGGTCAGGTGGAGAATCGTCTCTATCGTGTTCATCGACGATGTCTCCGACGACCTGCTCAAAAATGTCTTCGGTAGTAACAATGCCTGAAACGCCGCCGTACTCATCTTGAAGGATCGCCATTTTGGTTTTTTCACGGGTGAGTTGGAGTAGCAATACCCCAATTTTACGGGTCTCAAGGACGAAGAAGGGTTCACGAATGAGGGAAGCGTTAACGGGGGCTTCTGGAATCTGGTCCCGTTTTTCAAGGAAAGCATCAATTGTAAGTGAATTCACAGTGGCGTGTCGCCAGAGTGCTAAATCTTTGACATAGAAGATGCCACAGATATTATCAATTTGCTCTTGATAGACCGGAATGCGTGAAAATCCATATTCCTTTGCTTGTTTTAATGTTTCTTGAATGGTGTTTGATGTTGGAACTGCGACGACTTCGGTCCGCGGCACCATAATCTCTTTTGCCTCGATGTCACGCAATTGAAGGATGTTGCTCACAATTTCCCGTTCATCGGGTGGCAGTGCTTCTTCGTGGTAGGTATCAACAATATTCCGAAAGTCTGTCGCCGTGAGGTGTTCTATAGGTGAAGGGTGCCCGCCAAAGACTGGAACAAGGAAGTCAATAATTCTGCGTAGCAAGCCACGTAACGGCGAGATGATAATGGAAAATATCCATAGTGGTGGTGCAGCGATTTTTGAAAAAAATTCCGCATGCTTAATCGCGTAGGTTTTCGGAGTCATCTCACCGAAAATAAGCATGAGGACAACACTAACGGTTGTGGCTGCGACAAACTGGATCACTTCTGTATACTGCGGAAGAACCCGTTTGACAAGCCAGAGCATCAGAATCGCGAAGGAGACATTGACAAGATTGTTACCGAGGAGGACGGTGATAAACAGTCTACGTGGGTTATCAACAAAGTTGACAATTGCAGGCGCGCTGCCCTTTTCAAGCCGGAGCTTTTCAATTTGGACGCGGGTAAGTGCGCATAAAGCCGTCTCGGAGCCAGAGAAAAAGCCTGAGAGGACGAGTAACCCTGGTAAACCGATCAGATAAGGGAGTAGTGGAACAACTTCCATTCTTTTTTCAAGACAACTTTTCGGCGGAATTACAAACCGAAAATTGCTATTAAGTGCACTGAATCAGCGGTAATTTGTAATATAGGCTGCCTTATTTATTTAAAAATAACATATTGACAGAAAAATCGCAAGAAAAATATTACCTTTTGTAGATGTTGTTTGCAAGCCAATGTTAAAATACGCCTTAACCTCAAACGAATAGTGTTAATTTTCAGGAGGTCCATGACAAAGTTAGAGCAGATGCAACAGATCGAAGATTGTGGTATTGTCGCTATCATTCGTGCCAATAGTGCAGATGAATTGATTGAAGCAGCAGCGGCGATTCATGCAGGTGGTGTTGACGTAATTGAAGTGACGATGACAACACCGAATGCGTTACAAGTAATTAACGACGTTTCATCCACTTATGGAGATAAAGTTCTCGTAGGTGCTGGATCGGTATTGGATACGGAAACCGCACGCGCTGTGATGTTATCAGGTGCTGATTTTGTCGTCAGTCCGGTTACAAAACCAGATGTAATCGAGATTTGTAACCGCTACGGTAAAGTTGTTATCCCCGGGGCATTTACGCCGACAGAAATCTTGATGGCATGGGAAACAGGAGCGGACTATGTGAAGGTGTTCCCATCAAGCGGCGTCGGTGCCGACTATATAAAGGATGTGAAAGCTCCGCTGCCACAGATCCCACTGGTTCCAACAGGTGGCATCAATGCGGAAAACGCCGCTGATTTTATCACAGCCGGTGCAACCGCTTTGGGAGTCGGGAGTGCTCTCGTTAACAATCAACTCATTGCAGCTGGTGAATTCGCAACTCTCACTGAGAGGGCTGAGAGACTGGTCAAGGAGGTACAACGCGCCCGTTCAGGCTCTAATTTAGTTTAGAGTTGTTAAAAATGTGTTTTTATGTTGACAATTAATCTTAATTCTGTTAATTTTGTTATTTAAGACATATACCCTCTCCCCTTTGAGTGCCAACTATGCAGATTGATCAACTAATCTTAGGTAAATATAGATTGCTTGAGTTTCTCAATTCAGGGGGATTCTCCTCGGTTTTTCGCGCCCGCGAAGAAATGACAAATCGAATTGTCGCGATTAAAGCCTTAGCGAAAACCGCCTATCCTGCCAGCAGAATGAAGTTTTTGCTGACCGAGTTTCAAGCAATGTCAAAGATTTGGGGACATCCAAATATTGTTTCTATTCATACCGTCGAACCCGGCGAAAATGACTATGTCGCATGGATAGTGATGGAATATGTTGAGGGCAAGAGTCTTCACGATCTAATGCAGGAAGGGGCACTCAGCCTAACAGATACCCTCAATATCGGCTTAGACATTTGTCGTGGACTAAAAACAGCGCATGCTCACAAGATTATGCATCGCGATATCAAGCCGCAAAATATCTTACTCACAACCGAAAAAGAGGCAAAAGTCGCCGACTTTAGTATCGCTCGCATATTCGGTGAAACCACCGAATTCGCTGAAACCATGGCTGGCACTCGACGTTACATGGCACCCGAACAACACTACGGTGCTTATGACTATCGTGCAGATCTTTATTCCACAGCACTCATCTTGTATCAGGCTGTAACCGGGCGATTCCCATTTTCAGGTGAAAACAAAGAAATTGATAAAAAGAAAGCCGCTGGAGAACTAGAAGAGATCCATAGATGTCCCGAAGTACTCCGTAATTTCCTACAGAAAGCACTTCACCGACAACTCTCAGAACGCCATCAGAGTGCTGATGAGATGTACGAGGAACTGGATCGGATTCGTCAAGATGAGTATGTTAAACAGGCTTCCCAACTTATTGATGCGAGCATTAATTCCAATAATCCAAGATTAGCCGAAGCACTTGAACGATACCGTAAAACGTTCCGCCTCTCGCTTGCGGATGCCGAGCGGATGAATCAAAATCTCTTTTTTCAACGACGCCAGAAAGAAGAAAATAGTAAGCGCGAGAAGTTGACAACCGAAGTTCAAAGACACTATACACTCGCCACACGTTATATTGAGAACCAAGACTTTCGAAGCGTACTATTAGAACTCCACAAGGCAAGCCGTCTCTATATTGACAATCAGGATTTAAACGAAACTATAGACAATTTATTTCAAGAACTCAACGCCGCGAACATGGTCTTTCCAGCGAACCCGACGGTTGAGGAAATTGTTGCACTCATTCAGAAATTGCCCGAGAATGAAGGAACTGTCCTTCGTACATGGCTCGAACATCAAATGCCAGTGCCAGAAGAAACAACAGATATAACTCCCATACAACCTCGCGTTAGGGCAACCGGCAGTTATCGACTCGTGATTGAGGAAGCCTCACCGGAATTCCTGCTTGATCAGGTTCACAGCGACATCCAGTATCCACATGAAGTAGAAGCATTCCGTATCTTCCGGCAAATTCATATCTATGAACAGCAGGGGCGGACCCGGCAGTGCCACATACTGTATAGGAAACTCGGTAGGTTCTATCAAAAACAGGCTAACAACTTTGTCAAGAAAGACGATTTAGAACTTGTCGCCAACTGTTATACGCGCGCTCGCTTCGCTTACACAGTCGCGGAGAGGCATCGTCTCGCTAAGAAAAACGCCAAAAAAGGTGGGATTTACTACACCCGCTTGGCGCGTCAATTTGAACTACAACGTTCATGGGAAGAAGCCGGAAAATCTTATATCCTCGCCGCTTACAACCACGGCTACGCGAATTTGCCATCACTCGTTGAAGAATGCCATCGAATGGCAACCGTCTGTTATTTTAACGCTGCTGAAAGTGCTCATCTCAATAATGAATTACAAACCGCTTATGACTATTACACGTTAATCTTGGCAGTTGGTGAAAAAATGTCTACACCGACAAAAATGGTAAGCGAAGCTCAAAAATTAATGTCGGAGATCCCGGTCGAAAGTTAAAGGAACTACATCGGTGAAAGCAGCTTTGAAGCGCGGAGAAGTGCTTGTCGGAACATTTGTACTTGAATTTGCTGGCTCCGCTATTGCCACACTTCTCGCAAGTGCCGGGGCAGACTTTGTTATCGCAGATTTGGAGCACAGCTCCTTCTCCGTAGAAACTATTGGACGGACAATTCGGAACGCACGTGGTTCAAATCTTCCCTGTATTGTTCGTGTCCCCACACTTGAACGCCATTTTGTCTCTCGAGTCCTTGACGCTGGTGCCACCGGTGTTATGATTCCTCGGGTCGAGTCCTGTGAAGACATTGAAAAAATTAAAAAATGGACAAAATACGCCCCCGAAGGTGACCGAGGCGTCGCTTTTGGCATTGGACATACCGATTATGGGGACTTCACAAAACTCAATACCAGAGAATATGTCCGCAACGCAAATCAGGAAATCCTCACTATCGGACAAATTGAAACCATCCAAGCCGTTGAAAACCTAAATGCAATCCTTGATGCCGGTGAGTTAGATGTTGTGTTTATTGGTCCCTACGACCTATCCACATCTATGGGTATCTCTGGTGAACTCGACCATCCACTTCTTTTAGAAGCCATAAAAAATATTGTCAGCGTTACGCAGACGCATA
The DNA here is from genome assembly GCA_012271015.1 of Candidatus Poribacteria bacterium. Taxonomy (GTDB): domain Bacteria; phylum Poribacteria; class WGA-4E; order WGA-4E; family WGA-3G; genus WGA-3G. Next base: position 15,068 of record JAAXHD010000233.1, read on the forward strand.
ATATTCCTTTAGGCTGTTATGTCAACGACTTTGAGAGCGGTGAACAGTGGTTAAATCTTGGTATTCAACTGATTGCCTGCGGGAATGATGCTTTTCTCTTAACTCGTAAGTTTGCTGAGGAACATCAAAAATTCAAAAGTGCGGTAAAAGCTTCAAACACTCATAAATAAGAGGTTGATCGATCTTTATTTTTTTAACAATACACGCACTGCAAAAAGAAAATGGAAACTTACGATATTCTCTCAATCGGACGGAGTTCTTTAGACCTCTACGCGAACGACATCGGTGCCGCATTTCCAGATATTAAAAGTTTTGGTGCCTTTGTTGGCGGGTGTCCTACTAATATCAGCGTTGGTGTCCAGCGACTTGGACTTCAGGCGGCACTTCTCACCGCCATCGGTGAAGATCCGGTTGGAGAGTTTCTACTCAAATTTTTGGAGAATGAGGGCGTTGAAACCCAATTTATTCCGCAAAAATCGGGGTACCGAACAAGTGCTGTCGTGCTCGGTATTGAACCGCCAGATCGGTTCCCGTTAATCTATTACCGCGATAACTGTGCGGATATTGAGCTCACTATTGACGATGTTCTCGCCGCGCCGATCGCTGAGAGTCGAGCGGTGCTGATATCTGGGACTGGGTTGAGTAAGGAGCCGAGTCGCAGCGCAACACTCTACGCTGCAGAACAGGCACAAGCACTCGGCAAACATGTCTTTTTGGACCTTGATTTCCGGGCAGATCAGTGGCATGATCCAAGAGCATTCGGTGTTGTCATGCGATCGGCTTTGCGTTATATAGATATTGCTATCGGGACAGAGGAAGAAATCAAAGCAGCGACGCTTACGAGTCTTTCGCAACTCACAATTGAACACTCTCAAATCTCAAATCCTACGATTGAAGGGGATATGGCACTTGCCATTGAGACGCTTTTAAATGCCGGTCCAGATGCTCTGATAGTAAAGCGTGGGATTGAAGGTGCGGAGGTTCATTTAACAAACGGAGAAATCATTCACGCGAAACCCTTCCCTGTCGAAGTTTACAATACGCTCGGTGCCGGTGATGCTTTCGCGAGCGGTTTCATTTATGGTCATCTCAGTGGTTGGAGTTGGGAAAGGTCTGCCCGTCTCGGCAATGCCACGGGGGCAATTGTTGTAACACGACATGGTTGTGCCAACTTTATGCCAACAATGCCCGAAGTTGACGAATTTGTCGACGAACGTGGCGGATGGTAAACACAACTTTGGCTTTGGTTCCATACCGTAGCCATACACTACTTTGTCAAAGGAGCAGCATTTCCTTGCGGAAAATGCACAGCAATTTTCATGAAAACACAGAAACTCACGATGGGACAAGCCATCGTTCAATTTCTCCGACAACAATATGTCGAACGAGATGGAAATGAAACCCAATTTTTTGCCGGTATGTTCGGAATCTTCGGGCACGGAAACGTTGCTGGTATCGGACAGGCGTTGCATCAGTATTCCGATTCCTTCCGTTTCTACCAGACCCGGAACGAACAATCGATGGTGCACACCGCCGCGGCATTTGCCAAAATGAGCAATCGCCTACGGACTGTTGCTTGCACGACATCCATTGGACCAGGGGCAACCAACATGGTTACAGGTGCTGCGGGAGCAACTATTAACCGACTGCCGGTCCTCTTACTACCAGGGGACATTTTTTCCACTCGATTGGTCGCCCCAGTTTTACAACAGTTGGAGTCCTCCAGTTCACAAGACTATTCAGTGAACGATTGTTTCAAGCCGATTTCACGTTATTGGGATCGGATTAATCGTCCAGAACAGATAATCACTGCCCTACCGGAGGCAATGCGAGTGCTGACATCGCAGGCTGATACCGGGACAGTAACCTTAGCACTTCCACAGGACGTTCAGGCTGAGGCGTATGATTATCCTGCACAACTTTTTGAGAAACGTGTTTATACCATATCTCGTCCTCGTGCCGATGCCAGCCTGCTTAATCGCGCAACCTCATGGATTCGCGAGAGTGAATCTCCTTTAATTATCGCTGGTGGTGGTGTTATCTATGGCGAAGCCACAGCACAACTCGCTCAATTCGCAGAGCAAACCGGTATTTCTGTCGGTGAAACTTTCGCCGGAAAAGGTTCACTGCCCTACAACCACCCGCAGAATCTTGGAGCAATAGGCGCGACTGGAACGCCAGGGGCGAATATCACCGCCCGCGAGGCAGATTTGGTGATTGCCATCGGCACGCGCTTGAGTGATTTCACGACGGCTTCCAAGACTGCTTTCCAAAACCCCAACGTTCGTTTTATCAACATTAATGTTGCTGAGTTCGATGCTTTTAAACATGCCGCCTTACCACTCGTCGCGGATGCGCGCGTTACACTTGAAGAACTCGCTACCGCCGTAGGGAACTATCACGTTGATGTCGCTTATGCGACACAAATCGAGAATTATCGCCGCGAATGGGAGGAAGAAGTGGATCGGCTTTACCACCTTGGTCACGGTCCCTTACCGAGCCAAAGTGAGGTTATCGGCGTGGTTAACGAATTTTCGCGTCCTGAGGATGTTATAGTTTGCGCCGCAGGTAGCCTTCCTGGCGACTTGCACAAGTTATGGCGAACCCGTAACCCGAAACAGTACCACTTAGAATACGGGTATTCCTGTATGGGCTACGAAATTGCCGGTGGATTGGGCATCAAAATAGCAGATCCGAACCGCGATGTCTACATCATGGTAGGTGATGGTTCATACTTAATGCTGGCACAAGAAATCATCACATCAATTCAAGAAGGTTTTAAACTCATTATCGTGCTTGTGAATAACGAGGGACATAGTAGCATCGGCGGATTGTCTCGGGCAACCGGTGTGCAAGGCTTCGCTACCCGCTTCCGTTATCGCGACAAAGAAACTGGTGAACTTGAAGGCGACTTTTTACCAGTGGATCTCGCCGCGAATGCCGCCAGTCTTGGTGCTAAGGTAATTGAAGCAACAACCTTGCAAAGCCTAAAAGCTGCCCTCCATGAGGCACGGGAAGCTGAGCACACGACCGTTGTGAAGATTGATGTCGACTACTACCAAGGAGTTCCGCGCTATGAATCGTGGTGGGATGTACCTATCGCGGAAGTCTCCGAGGTAGATACAGCGCAAGAGGCGTACAAGGAATACGAATTGGAAAAACAAAAGGAGCGATACTTCCTTTAGTGACTGCTCCTGAACGAAAGGAAAGTTATGCAAGCATCGGAGCTTTTAGCAAAAGCCAAGTCAGGAGAGGCTATTCCATGCGGTTCATGTGATGAGAAGATTCCCGCAATTGACATTTTAGGGTTTGTGTTTAAGTTGGGAACACTCGCGCCTCGCATGGAAAATGCAAACGTTGGTGATATTACCTGCGTTAAATGCCAAATTGCAGATCCAGATATTAATATTGAACCGCGCGGACCAGATGTTAAATTCGTTCGTGGTGATTAACCTACAAGAGTGTAAGAGGCAGTGCAAAAGGAAAATTGGCAACTTTCCTTTTGCGTGTTGTACTCTACAACCGGTTCGGGGAGAGGCACTATGAAGTATATCGCTTAGTATGTTTCCCATTTTCCGTCTTCTGAAAGAAATAGATAGGCTATACTGGTAAATCCCAATACGCTTACAAGAATTTAGGTTTCCAATTGGAGGGACTTATGTTTGAAAAAAAGGACAACTTACAAAGAATAGATAACACCAAAGAACGGAAGGTTAAAAATCGAAAACAAAAAGAGGTAGCACGCGGGAAGCATTATTATACTAACTCCCATAATTTTACTAAGAAAACTAACCCATTACCTACCGAATTTACCGATAAAATTATCTGTGGCGATTCGCAAGTCGTTCTTAATCAGCTGCCAGACAATTGCATTGACCTTATTTTTACTTCGCCTCCCTACAACTTTGGTTTGGATTATGAGGATACCGAAGATGCTTTTGCGTGGGATTCTTACTTCAAGGCTTTGTTTAGTATCTTTGATGAGTGCATCGGAATCCTAAAATATGGTGGACGTATCATCGTTAATGTCCAACCCCTATTTTCAGATTATATTCCAACGCATCACCTCATTTCTCAGTACTTTATGCGAAAAAAACTCATCTGGAAAGGTGAGATTTTATGAAAAAAAAACCACTATAACTGTAAGTATACCGCTTGGGGAAGTTGGAAGAGTCCTTCAAGTCCTTATCTCAAATATACGTGGGAATTTTTAGAGGTCTTTTGCAAAGGGTCTTTAAAAAAATCAGGCGATCCAAAGAACGCTGATATTAACGCTGATTCATTCAAAGAATGGGTTTCAGCAAAATGGACAATCGCACCAGAGCGAAACATGCACAAATTCAAACATCCTGCGATGTTTCCAGAAGAATTAGCAAATCGAGTGCTGCGACTATTCAGTTTCAAAGGAGATGTCGTTCTCGATCCTTTTGCAGGCGTTGGAACAACTTGTCTGTCAGCACTTAAACTCCAGCGTCCATACTTGGGTATAGATATTTCACCCGAATTGTGTGTTTCAACTTGAAAATAGCTTAGGCGGAGATTACGGCGAAGTGAGTAAACGGGTACATTTAGGTAGTGAATCCACTCATACGCTGCTGTCCCATACCCCAACAGTTCATTTGGAAATTATAACGCTTCTTGATGGTGATAGAAAATCAAGTAGAGAAATACATAAATGCCAGTATTTTAAGCATCTTCCGATGAAAAATGTGGAATCGTGTGTTAGTAAATTTAGAGTTTTGTTTGAACCTTTTGTTTAGCACAGACTCAGTCAGTGTCGCTTTTTTTATTCCTCATACTGCGATATGTCCGAATATATTGTTGGTAGAAATCCAGTTATAGAACATCTACAGCGTGGGCCTCAAGCCGTGGAAAAAATCTGGATTGTCAAAGGAAATACCCACTCGCGCATCCGACATATCGTCACAATGGCAGAAAAGGCGGGTGTTCCTATAAAACGCTGTACACGCCGCGAACTGGATAGACTTGAGCCGTCTGTACCACACCAAGGTGTTATCGCTCTTGTCAGTCCAACGCCTCACAATGATCTGTCATCAATACTCGCGAAGATAGAACACAGCGAGCACGACGC
>JAAXHD010000126.1:0-8861 GCA_012271015.1 Candidatus Poribacteria bacterium
CTCAACAAAAGTCTTTCTCGAAAGATTAAGGGTTCTAACGGTTGGTGGCGGTCTGTAAGACAACTCGCATGCCTGTATCGGAAAATCACGAACCAACGCAAAGACTTTCATTGGCATCTCGCCTCTGAACTCTGTAAGAAGTTTGATACAATCATTATTGAAACCTTGAACCTTTCGGGCATGAAACGACTTTGGGGACGTAAGGTCTCCGACCTTGCCTTCTATCAGTTTGTTGAGATATTGAAGTATAAGTGTCAAAAACATAAGCGTCAACTCATTCAAATCGGGCAATGGACACCCACCTCTAAACCTTGCTCCGATTGTGGATACCCTAACGAAAACTTAACTCTCAACGATAGGCAGTGGACATGTCCTGAATGTGGTTCACACCACGACCGAGACATCAACGCTGCGATAAATATCTTGCGGGCAGGGATAGCCGTTGCCTAAATACGATATGCCCTATATTCACGCGATGTAGGGGAAACGCCCGCAGGTGGAGACGGAATAAGACGGTGGACTTTTCAAGGAAACCGCACTGTCTATGAAACCGAGGTTTCCCACGCCTTTAGGCGTTGGGTGCTATCACCATGTTACAGTACAACACACCTTAGTATTTATTATTTTTCACTTAAAAATTGCAATTCTGTATCCCTATCTGATATATTAATGATAGGGAATTTAGAAAGAAAAACAAATTTTTTGTCCGTTTCAACACATAAGGAAAAGCAATTATGAAAGCCTCAGAATTGATCGTTAAATGTCTGGAAAACGAAAACGTTGACTACATATTTGGAATACCCGGCGAAGAAAACATGGATTTGATGGACGCCCTATTGGAGTCTAATATCCAATTCATTCAAACCCGCGATGAACGCGGTGCCGCCTTTATGGCTGATGTTTACGGTCGCCTCACTGGACGCGCTGGTGTATGTCTGGCGACTTTAGGTCCGGGAGCCATGAACCTTGTTACAGGGGTTGCTGATGCGAATATGGACAGGGCACCCCTCGTTGCTATCACCGGACAAGCAAGCTTAGACAGGATGCACAAAGAATCTCACCAATATATGGATGTCGTTTCCGTTTTCAAACCGATGACCAAATGGAATACGCTCCTTCACCTCCCTGAAATCATCCCCGAATCGGTGAGTAAAGCCTTCAAGACTGCGACGAGTGAGAAGCCAGGGGCTACACACATCGACTTTCCAGAGGATGTCGCCAAAATGGAAGTCAGCGCGGAACCTATGCCGCATGACTTCCCCAGCGAAGCAGAACCCGTTGCGTCCTGTTTGCTACGTGCAGCGCAACTCATTAACGAGGCAAAACAACCCATTATCCTCGCAGGAAACGGTGTTATCCGCCAAAGTGCTTCTCGAATTCTGACCCAATTCGCTGAGATGACGAATATTCCAGTTGCGCACACCTTTATGGGCAAAGGTAGTATTCCTTGGACCCATCGACTCTCACTCCTCAGTGTCGGATTGCAGGCAAACGATTTCGTTTCCTGTGGCTTCGACCGCGCCGATCTCGTCATCGCAATCGGTTACGACATCGTCGAATATCATCCACGTCTCTGGAACCCCGATCGAAATAAGAAACTCATCCACATTGATACACAACCCAGCGAAAGTGATGCCGCTTACGTTACTGATGTTGAGATGGTAGGCAACATCCGTCAGAGTCTCAGACACCTTATGTCACAAGAAATCTATCCTAAAGATTCAGAGTATGCCTCACATACTTTGCGAAAAATCATACTCGACCAACTCGACGAACATCGCGATGATGTGGGGTTTCCCATAAAGCCCCAAAAAATCTTGAGTGATGTCCGTTCCGTCCTCGCTGAAGATGACATCCTCATCTCCGATGTCGGTGCACACAAAATGTGGATCGCACGGATGTATCCATGTTATCAACCTAATACGTGCATCATCTCCAACGGTTTCGCTTCCATGGGCATCGCGCTCCCGGGAGCTTTTGTCGCTAAACTGATCTATCCAGAACGTAAATGTTTGGCAATCTGCGGTGATGGTGGCTTCTTGATGAACTCGCAGGAACTCGAAACAGCGACGCGAATCGGTGTGCCATTTGTCACACTTATTTTCAATGACGAGGCATACGGGCTTATTGAATGGAAGCAGATGAACGACTTTGGTAGACCTGCGCACATCGACTTCACAAACCCCGATTTCGTCAAGTACGCCGAAGCCTTCGGTGCCAAAGGCTATAGAGTGGAAGGAAGTGACGAACTGGTTTCAATACTCGAAGATGCGTTTAGCCAGAAAGTCCCTTCTGTTATCGATTGCCCCGTTGATTATGCCGAAAACTTACGTCTAACCAACGAACTTGGACAGCTGACATGCCCAATCTAATACTTTTAATTTATGGGTCTTTGGATCGCTCTCTATTACATTCAGGTTGTGGGTACCTTTGACAAAATTGATTGCCTTGTGGCATAGAAAATGCTATCATCTTTTAAACGCCAGTCATAGTCTTTAGTCTATTTCCTTCGGGATGTGCTTCGTTTTTTTACAGGAGGGTCTTGTACCACAAAATGGCAGTTTCAACAATTGAATGGGTAGATGGCAGAATTCGGATGATCGACCAGACGCTGTTGCCCAATGAATTCAAGCAGATTTATTGCGATGATCTCCCATCGGTCTGGGAAGCCATTAAATCCTTGCGTGTACGCGGTGCCCCTGCAATCGGCATTGCTGGTGCTTTGGGTGCTGTGCTCGGAATATGGGATTCCACCGCGAAAACCTACGACGCTTTTGCCGCAGAACTTCAATCCGTTACCGATTATTTGGCGACCTCGCGCCCCACAGCTGTTAATCTCTTTTGGGCACTGGATAGAATTACCCGAACAGCGCAAAAGAACAGCCACCTCCAAACCTCTGAACTCAAGGAAGTCCTACTTGCTGAGGCTTTGGAGATTATTGATGAGGATAAAGCGATGTGTCGTGCTATTGGACAGCACGGTATGGTGTTACTAAACGAAAACGACACTATTTTAACACATTGCAACGCTGGCGGGTTGGCGACATCCGACTATGGCACAGCATTAGCTGTAATGTTCAGCGCACACGAAGCAGGTAAGAAAATCCAAGTTTACGCTGATGAGACGCGCCCCCTTTTACAAGGCGCACGCCTCACCACTTGGGAACTTATGAATGCGGGCATCGATGTGACGCTTATCTGTGATAACATGGCTGCACAGGTCATGAAAGAGGGGAAAATCCAATGCGTTATTGTCGGTGCCGACCGGATTGCCGCAAACGGAGACACTGCTAACAAGATCGGCACCTATAATGTCGCTATCCTCGCAGAGGCACACGGCATTCCATTTTATGTCGCCGCCCCGACTTCCACCTTAGACTTCGCTCTTGAAACTGGAGCAGAGATTCCAATTGAGCAGCGGGCGGCGGAAGAGGTGACAGAAGGCTTCGGGAAGCTAACCGCACCTGAAGGCGTAAAGGTCTATAGTCCTGCGTTTGATGTCACGCCCGCGGCATTCGTCACAGCAATTATTACCGAAAAAGGCGTAGCACGTGCCCCTTATACAGAGAGTTTGAAGGCTTTGCGGGACGCATAGCGAAATCCTTGAGATTATGCTGCTTTCGCGATGTTCGACCGGGTGCCGTTTATATCGAAACAGTTATACTGGTTCGTGTGCATAATCCGGGTTGCAAACGCCATCGCTTGTTTTTCCGTGAGGTAACCCTCCGCAATTTCAGCTTCAAGCGCGCGCCGGATTTCGTTTCTCGCTTGAATCGCGTATGCCATTGCACTGGTCGGCCACCCTGTATCGCCGCCGAAAGCGAACAATTTATTTGAGGGGACAGCATGGATGCACCGACGGAGGAAATCACGCGAACTGTACGGATCAATACTCCACGCCCAACAGAAGTCAACCCAAATATTACGATAATGCTTAGCGAGTGCGACCAATTCATCGTTATAAGGGTAGGCGATGTGCATCAATACAAACTTCGCGTCAAGATAGCGAGCGAAGAGAGCGCACATATTGCCCGCAGGGATACGTCGCACTGGCATCCGATCGTTGCCAGCATAATAACCGGTGTGAATCTTGAAAGGGAGATTGTGTTCAATCGTGAGTTCAACACCTCGGGCCCAACACCAATCGCCAAGACAGAGTCGCGTTGCTTCGTCAACCTGTGCCGCAGGTTTCGTAAGCACAGCGTTCAGGGCAGTAGAAGCCTCAGCATCATTTCTTTCAATCCAGTCGAGCGTTCGATTGTAAGCGTGTTGCGATTTTACAGCGATAGCACACGGGGCGTGCTTGGCAAAGATTGCCTCCATAGCGGTTTTGAGGGAGGTGAGATCGTTGACTTCAACGCCCGTTTCAGCGTGGATAGCACTCGGATCAACCTGTCCGTTACAGAATGTTGCCCACGAGAGATCATAGAGAAAAAAATCGGGACCGGAGGTATCTGGGGTACACTGCCAACTGAAATCATCCGTTTGAATATGGTCAAGATTTGCGATGTCATGTAAAATGTGATAACGTTTGCCGGGAGTACGGAGCGTCTTTAGATTATCGGCACCAGCGAGTCCATCACTTGTCAGCTCGTCGAGTCCATAGATGTGTTTCGCGATGAGGCTGACTGCCTCGCCATACCCAGTAAACTGCGTCGCTTCCCACGCGTCTCGGATACCTCCAAACCGTGAGGTAATGTCTTGAGAAGCGTCCATTAGGTTGCGCATGGCTTCTGGAGAGGCACCGGCTGTTACCAGGTCGGCAGGGACATAATTTCCGAAGAGGTCTTGGAGGATATCGGGTCCATTCTCAACCCATTCGGCTTCGCGCTTCATGTGTTCGTGTGTGTCAACAAGACGAATAGATTGAATGTGATGTGTCAAATCGGTGATTTCCATATAAGGTCTCCTTAGAACTGATGGAATGCGCCGCTAAAGACGTTGCTCCTCTAAATCGTATACATCAAACCAAACATAAACGGGCCGATGCTTGGGGACATATTCTTCGATATACTTTTCGAGAAATTCCTGTGCCTCATCGGACATTTCAGTGATTCGCATATCTCGCAGTTGATAGTTCCATCGTGTGATTGTCGCCATGTTTTGTACGTTTGAGTTTGATTTTAACCATTCGGCGATTTCGTCGTCAGTCGCTCCAGTCGCAACGAATTCTTTAAATACTTCTTGTGTAATCCCTGTGAATTCAAATAACTGGGCAGCTAGAGAACAAGGATAGTAATTATACTCACCGTTAATTCCAAGCAGGGCAGCACGACATTTGTCAACACACCTTGCGGCAATGACATATCCTCCAAGTGCTTCCCTGGGACTTCGAGGAAATTCTTTGGTCAAATCTTTGGCAAGTAGAGAAAGTTTCTCTCGATTCATTGGTTATGTCTCCTTTAATATGGCGGATTTTAGAATTAACAGGACATTACTGAATTGTAGGCGGGAAAGAAACCCCCAGCAAAAACACGCTTCGGGCGTTTGGTCGCGATTCGGAGATCGCTCCTACAGAAGAGATGTCCACTTAATTTTATACTTTACCATATATTATCATATATTATATTGTACAGCATAAAAAACCGATCTGTCAAGAAAAAAATAGGAATATTCAGTTTTCCAGTAGGAGGGATCTCCGAATCCTAACACCTCTTTGTCCGAGCGAACTCCAGCTCGCGACTTCTTCCACAGAACCGTAAAAATGCCGAAAACTAAATAGCCGTGACTTGATACTTGACAAATGTGTTAAATTATGATTTAATATATAGAATATCTTGGCAATTGACCTCTCTTCTTGCTGTTGTAGGATGGAGTTAGTTTCCAAAAAGATGAAGTCTGCTCTATTGTATAATCGGATCGCATATATTACTGCGATACATGTGGGTTTGAATGCGACCGAGACCCAACGTTGCTATAAATCTGTCTCCTGCTTGACACTCACACAACGGTCGCCACGAGTTGCAAGGAGACCTAAAACGCTTGTGGAGTCTGTGTAAGACCTCATTCAGAGGCAACGGACGTTGAAGCAGGAAGTCACGGCAGAAATCAAAAGAATACTGTAGATTTGTATGGGGTGTTCTAGGGTCTCACAGATTCTTGAGATTTTGTTAAGTCCTACACAACGGATAAGACCACAGGAGCGTATGATGCCTACAGGACGGATTAAGTACTACAATTTCGATAAAGGCTTCGGATTTATCGCGCAAGATAGCAGTGATGCGGATGTCTTCTTACACAGTTCTGCCATTAAACAGCCCGAATACGAAGAACTCCGTGTCGGACAACGCGTAAAATACAGCACTATTGAAGGTGAGAAGGGACTCGTTGCCCAAAACGTTGAAGTATTGTTGACCCCAACGGAACGCCGATGGCTGCGGCAAGGAAAGGCAATTATTCCGCGAGGTTACGCTGGCTTCCCAGGTCAGGGCCAATTTGTCAGTGATGAGACAATAACTTCCTCTGATTATAACACCAACGAATCAAAGCCAACTCGGAATCGCCGTGACCAGCATACATCTGTAGCACCTTCGGGACCGACAACAAAACAACCACGCAGTCAACGTCCCTCGGCGACGGGTATTAAGGTTTCCACAGCACCAACACAAGAGGGGCAAGACTCATCTTCAAAGCAACTCAGTTTTGGTGATCTTTATATCCTTAAGCAGATTAATTTTGAAACATCCATGTTTTTCGCGTTGTATAACCACATACAACTGCCTGCTACCGTCCTTGAAATGACGCTCTCCAGTTTGACACTCAATAGTAATGGGAGCGGGCAGAACATTGCTAAAACGGATGTTAAATACTGTTATAAAGATATTGATGCTGAGAGGGTTCAAGCCTCCGTTGATATCGATGACACTGTGAAGGCGCAGCAGTTAACACAACTAACCTCTGATGTGCAAGCTCCTGAGATTGATACCGAAGCCGTTCAGCATGCCCGAAAAAATGGCACCTCAATTGGGGTTACACTCCGTGAGGGAGAGATCTTTCGTGGCGTTATAGACTGGGTCAGTCCTTACGAGATTAAACTCATTTTAGAGAACGGTGGGAAGGTTGTTATCTTCAGGCACGCTGTGTACAATCTTGCCGTAGATTAGGTACTACCATGGAAGCCTATCACGAACTCCTTGATGAGATTCAGCGCGACGTTGAACGCCTGCGTGAAGAATCGGGTGGGGTGCCGTGCCCCTCCCACTGCTTTTCCTGCTGCCAAAACACCGCAACTATGGCGATAAGTGAAGTCGAGGCTCGCGACTTAAAGGTCGGATTGGAAGCACTGCCTATTGAAATCCGCTCACACATTCGTCGGAAAGCGGAACAGAGCATCAGAAAATTGAAGGCGCACGGCTATGACGCTGAAAATATAATGCCGGATGCTGGCATGGAAGCAATTGGAGTCATAAAAGGCACGCCTGAAGGCGAGTGCCCTATGCTTATCGGTGGGGTTTGTAGTGTTTACGAACACCGTCCCGTCATCTGTCGTGTTTGGGGGTATCCGATCCACAGTGGCAATGAGTTAGCCTGTTGTCACAAAACCTTCATCGGAAAACGTCGTCGCTTCCGCCCACTCAGTTACGATCGCTACTGGAAAGTGTGTCAGAAGCTTAGTACGGAACTGGGTGCAACTCGGAAGACACCTAACTGCTATCTCGTCTCGCGATTGTTATCAGAATAACACAAGACACGACATCTGTACTTCTCTTGTTGGTGAGGCTTTGACCTCACCTCTTTTTTTTAGAGCACAACGCACCCCAAATGAACCTAAACTTCAGGTGTGTCTTCACTCAACTCACGCAAAAACTCAAACGTATAAATTCCGGTGCGATGTCCATCGTTCCATATCAACCGCACTGCATAACGTCCGACGCGTTGAATGTCCACGAGATGTAAGTTTTCAAAAAAATCGTCAGAGGGTAGGATGTGAAAAGGATCTTTTCCTAATCGCGTGGCATCGCAACGGGCACAAGGGCATTTTTGTCGAAGGAGGCGGTAGGACAACTCGCTGTGATGCGAATCCTTCCATTGGATTTCTAGACTTGTCCTGCTTCTTTCAATGCGAGTCGGTTGGAATTTCTGCATGATGGCTTCTCAAAAAGGTTGTCTATCGTTTAAAAAAAAACGGTTGCCAATTTGTGCGACCACAGCGGATCTCGCAAACCAGCAACCGTTCAATGAGTTGTGATTGAAGGATTATTCCTACTATCCGTTATTCAAAGTACTCCGCATTGATCTCAATGAACTCTTCCCATTCTTCAGGAACATCTTCTTCCATGAAAATGGCTTCGACGGGGCATTCAGGTTCGCACACACCACAATCGATGCACTCTTCCGGGTCGATGTAGAGCTGATCCGTTTCTTCAAACTCATCAGCATCAGGTAAGGGGTGAATACAGTCCACTGGACACACATCAACGCATGCACTATCCTTAACTTCAATGCATGGTTCACAAATCACATACGTCATGTTGGAAAACTCCTTTCCGCTTAATTTTCTATAAGAGCCTCCATATCACATGGACGGTAACTTCACTTAACGGACGAGGTTAGTCCCTATTTGATGAAGGCGTTACAAAGACATCGTCATATATGGCGGACTTTTTGCTGTGCCTGCTGAGTTGCGATCAGGACACCTTGACATACTCCGCTCGCTGAAGCGGAGGTTTTGATAAATGATACCACATGTAATTTGCTTTGTCAAATTATATTTGCAACGAAGAACAAATATTTCGTTTCGCCAACACTGAAAAAAATGAGCATGGCAAAAGAATTGACAATTCTCTATTTTTGTGATAATATATCCATAGTCGAAAAGACGATGTTTGCAACCCACTATATTGCAAGCGCAGGTTTCCTTT
>JAAXHD010000126.1:8921-53172 GCA_012271015.1 Candidatus Poribacteria bacterium
TATGGACAAAGCGATGGAACGGATACACAAGGCGATCTCCCGTGGTGAGAAAATCTGTGTCTATGGCGATTATGACACCGATGGCACTACAGCGACCGCACTGTTGCTCAATACATTCCGCCAGATGGATGTCCCCGTTGACTACTATATCCCGAATCGGTTTGGAGAAGGTTACGGACTGAGTGAGGACACTGTAGAAAAGATCCACCAGAAGAATAAAGCGAAGTTACTTATTACCGTAGACTGTGGTATCACCTCGGTGAAAGAGGTTGCGTTAGCGAATCAACTCGGTATGGATGTTATTGTCACGGATCATCACCAAATAGAAGAGGAGCAGCCACCAGCATACGCCCTGATCTCACCTAAGATTCCGGGGAATGAATATCCTTACACCGAACTTGCAGGTGTCGGTTTAGCCTTCAAATTGGCACAGGGGTTAATAGACGATAAAGCGTTTCTTGAATCACTACTTGACCTGGTGGCGTTGGGTACCGTCGTAGATATGGCATCGTTAACTGGGGAGAATCGTATTTTGAGCCGCTTGGGGTTAGCAGAACTTGACAAACGCGAACGCCCCGGAATTCATGCCTTGTGCGATGCAGCCGGTCACAAAATTGACACACCCCTTGATGGATACGCTCTCTCTTTCAAGTTGGGACCCCGTATCAACGCCGCCGGACGCATGGATACCGCCCACAAAGTGGTTGACCTTCTCACCACCGATTCCGAGGATGTCGCAACTCGGATTGCCTCTGAACTCAATCAGGAAAATCAGAGACGACAAGAGTTAGAAAGGCAGATTCAAGACCAAGCATTGGAGATAATTGAAAAAGAGATAGATAATGATACCGTGGGGATTGTCGTTGCCAGCGACAAGTGGAACGAGAAAGCACAAGGTGTCGTCGGTATCGTTGCTTCCCGTTTGAAGGAAACCTTCTACAAGCCTGCCGTTGTCCTTGCAATTGACGGCGATGAGGCCACTGGGTCTGGGCGCTGTATCGAAGGCATGAACCTTGCTGATAGTTTTGTTGCCTGCACGGACTTGCTGGTGAAACACGGCGGACACAAAGCGGCGGCAGGGTTAACACTAAAAACTAAAAATATTCCAAAATTCAGGAAGGCTTTTAACGAATTCGCTCGTGAGAACCTCACAGCGGAAGAATTGCAACCGAAACTCGAGCTTGAGTTTGAAACGCGTCTTTCACTTTTGACGTTAGAGACGCTAAAGGAACTGGAGCAATTTGAACCCTTCGGAAAGGATAATCCAAAACCCCATTTCGGTACGCGACGCGTCAAAGTTAATGGTGTGCCTACCCAAATGGGAAAAGAGAAAAACCATCTACGAATGTTTGTGAGCGATGGCACAGTGAAACGTCGCGCGATCGACTGGGGAGCAGGCGACAAACTTATCACCTTCAAACGTCCCAATATGTCACTCGACATCGCCTTTTCACCCCAAATCAATGAGTGGCAAGGGACTCGTTCCGTACAACTGATACTTGAAAATTGGGAGGCACACTCCGAAGGCAGAGACATGAACTGGGATGTATTTCCTAAACTCAGTGATGAATCCCCTGTAAAGCTTGTTGACAAACGGAACGTTAATAAAAAGAATTATCTTTTAAACTTGCTCGCGCGAGAGGAATCTTGTATAATTTATGTACGTGACGAAGAGATGTTGGATCTCCTGCTCACAAAACTTTTACCGGAAAGCATTGAGGGAGTCGCGCGGCACAATGAGGCAACACCACAGGCAGAAGAAACAGCACTATTGAAACAGTTGGAAACCGGCGAACTGCGAACCATCGCGTCAAGTAGCACTTTTTCTCGTTCGGAAGTGTTTCCTTTCGTTAAACACGTTGTTCTCTGTCATCTTGCACCGAGCCAAGATATCTTTTTTAAACGGTGTAAACCCGCTTTTGTAACTGCCGAAACCTCCTATCTGCATCTCATCTACAACAATACAGATGAATCGGAGATGCACAATTGGATTTCTGAAAAATATCCTGCGGGTGACGAATTGCGGCGACTGTACGGAAGCATACGAGCGGTTATACAATCCAATGGCACAGAGGGCTACCCTGAGGCAGAGATACTAAAGGGCGGATTTGGATCCCTGTCAGCACTTCAAACTGGGCTCACTATTTTTGAGGAATTGCAGTTTATCGAGCGGCATGGACAATCCGATAGCAGACTTGTAAAACTGCTTTCGGGTCAGAAAAGTGACTTATCTCGTTCACCGACCTACTTGAGAGGGGAATGGATTAAGCAGACGAGTCCTTTCTTTATAGAGTTCCAATTAAAGGAAAACATCGCATCTATGTGGGAGCGCATCGCAGATGAGTATCAAATCCTTAGTGAACCAAATTCAAGCATATAATCCCGACGCAGAGGTTGAACTGCTGGAGCGGTGCTATCGTTTTGCGCAAGAGGCGCATGAGGGACAACAGCGAAAATCCGGGGAACCTTACTTTACACACTGCCTCAAAACCGCTGAGATACTCGCTGAGCTCCGACTGGATACACATACGATCTGCGCCGGACTCATGCACGATGTCCTTGAAGATACAGGGATCACGCGTCAAGAGATGCAGGTTCGATTCGGTACAAATATCGCCAATCTCGTCGAGGGTGTTACAAAGATTGGTCAGTACAAACTCAGTATTGCCTCCCAAACCCCAGATCCTAAAAGCACAGTTGAACAGCGAGTCCATCGGAAACGCCAAGCCGAGACCTATCGGAAACTCCTGTTAGCGACAGCGGAAGACATGCGGGTCATCCTGATTAAACTCGCGGATCGGCTTCATAACATGGAAACGCTGGAGTTTCTCTCCAGCGAGAAGTGTCAACGTGTCGCAAAGGAAACATTGGAGATTTATGCCCCGATCGCACACCGATTGGGGCTTTGGCGTATTATGGGACGCCTTGAAGACCTGGCGTTCAAGCATCTCTATCCAATCGAATATCGAAAAATTGCCGACCTTCTGAACGAGAAACTCACTGAGCGAGAAGCGTACTGTGACAAGATGGTTAAACAGATTCGCGGAGAACTCGAAAAACGGAATGTTTTCGCCGATGTCCACGGTAGAACGAAGCATATCTATAGCATCTACCAGAAAATACAACAGAAAGGGACACCCTTCAGTGAAATCCGGGATTTGGTCGGTCTTCGAATCCTTGTCAAAACCGAAGCGGACTGCTATATCGCGCTCGGTGCCCTCCATCACAAATGGAATTATCATCCTGACCGACTTCGGGATTGGATTGGACAGCCTAAGAAAAACGGATACCAATCACTTCACACTACGATTCTGGATGATGGCAGACCTGTTGAAATCCAGATTCGCACATACCAGATGCATAAGATTGCGGAAGATGGCATTGCGGCACATTGGAGTTATAAGGAAGGGTTACCGATGAGCCAACAGGGACGTTCCATTTTCGCGAGTTATAAGCAGATACTTGAGGATATACAAGAGGCACAAGATAGTCCCCATCATTTCGTGGAATCCATGAAACTGGAACTCTTCCAAGATGAAGTTTATGTGTTTTCGCCGAAAGGGGATCTTTTTAAGTTACCTGCTGGCGCGACAGCGATCGATTTTGCCTATAAAATTCATACGGATGTTGGGCACACATGTGTCGGAGCGGAAGTCAACAGTGCCGTTGCACCAATTCGACGTGTACTTCAGAACGGTGATCAAGTCAACATTCGGACACAGCCAAACGGTAAGCCGAGCCGAAGCTGGTTGTCGTATGTGAAAACCGCCACCGCGCGAAGTAAAATCAATCACTGGTTTCGTGAAAAGGATAGGGCTGAGGCATTGGAGTTGGGTAAGAAATTTCTCGCAGCGGAGTTACGTGTTTCCTATCTTAATTCGCGTGATTATCTTAATTCCCCGAAACTACTTGAGATTGCTCAGCAACTCAAACTCAAAAATATTGAGGAACTTTTCGTCCGGATTGGTAATGGAGATGAATCTGCAACACAGGTCGTTAATTTATTGAAACCTGAGGTGCCGAAATCAGAGACCGAACCCTCCGAAGATATTAACCGAAAGCGAAAACCCGAATCACCGCCGGCTGTCCAACTTGAAAACGATATAGACTTAGGTATGATACGGGTTATGAAGTGCTGTAACCCAATTCCGGGGGATCAGGTCGTCGGTTATCTTACACGAGGACGCGGCGTGTCCGTTCATAGATCGGGTTGTATCCGCATCCTTGACGAGCCTGAACGACTTTTAGATGTAAAATGGAGCGAAAAGCCTACCTCCGAAAACGGGAACCACCCACCTGCTGTCTATCCCGTTAAAATCCTCGTTGAATGCAGTGATCGACCCGGAATGCTCGGTGAAATCACGACCGCTATCGCACAATCCAAAGTGAATATCCGCAGCGGAAACTTCCAACCCTCCGCCGTTCACCATGATGCCGAAGCCTCTGATAATCTGACTATAGACGTGACAGGTGCTGAACAACTCGATGCAGTCATGCAAGCGATTCGGGGCTTAAAAGGCGTGCAACGTGTTACCCGTGAGTCCTAAATTCTATTCCTTTCTATACGGGTACTGGCATCCTTGAAATAACTTTAGCGATTTTCCCACTCCGTAGACATTTTGTGCAAACGCGAATCCGTCTCGGTCCTTCCGCAGTTTGAACCCGGACCCGTTGAAGATTTGGCAACCAACGCCGCTTTGTATGCCGCCGTGATTTGCTAATCTGGTTACCTGTTATTGGACGTTTGCTACAGATAGTACAAACTCGTGACATTATGTCTATCTCCTTCCTTCGTTTTCTCTAAAAGTGTTGGTAAAACCTAAACATTAATAATACCACAATTACAGCGGAAATGCAAATTTCTTTACGCTTTGGTGTAGGAGCGAACTGTGCTCGCGATCCTTACTGATGGCTGACTACTGACCGCTGATGGCTAAAAAATAGACATGATTTTTTTTCCAGTCTCTGGTATACTATATTCAAGATTTCGACCTCTATGTTCCCGTTCCGTCCTTCGGTATACACAAGTCTTGTAAACAGCGTATCACAAACCACCGCAAACAAAGGAAGCACCATTTTTTTCCTAACCATTTTGCGTTAAAATAGAAAACATGAAAGTTGCTTATATTACCGCAGGTGCTGCTGGAATGTACTGCGGAACTTGTATCCACGACAACATGGTAGCCACGGTCCTGAAAAAACGAGGACATAACGTTTCCCTGATCCCAACGTATACCCCTACCCGAACAGATGAAGCAAACGTGAGCTTGAACCGCGTCTTTTTCGGTGGGATTAACGTCTATCTACAACAGAAACTCTCCTTTTTTCGGCATACGCCGTGGACCTTAGACAAACTCCTTGATAATCCGACACTCCTGAACGGATTGGCGCGATTTAGTAGTTCGACAGATGCTCGAGATCTTGGGCAACTCACAGTCTCTATGCTCAGTGCCGAACAGGGACATCAAAGCAAGGAATTGGCGAAGTTGGTCAAATGGCTCGTCGAAGAGAATAAACCGGATATTGTCTATCTTACTAATTCCATGCTTGTCGGTTTCACAAGAGAAATTAAGAAGGCATTAGACATCCCGGTTATCTGCGCCCTTCAAGGTGAAGATATTTTTCTCCAGGATCTTATTGAGCCGTACAAATCAGAAGCATTAACCCTCCTCCGGGAACGTGCCGCAGATCCAGATGGCTTTGTGGCACCTTGTCGCTACTACGCGCAGTTTATGGCGGATACCTATCTTAACGTCCCTATCAATAAGATTGACGTGGTCCCGCTCGGACTCAACATGGATGGCCACGGCTTGCCTGTCGAAAAACCGGATCCACCGCCCTTTGTTATTGGTTATTTAGCGCGAATCTGTCCTGAAAAGGGGTTACACATCTTAGTGGACGCTTTTCGTCTGGTAGCGGAAACGTTAGGAGCAGATAATGTGCAATTGCATGTTGCCGGTTACCTCGGCAAGAAAGATGAACCCTATCTTGAGGAACTCGTGAACCAGATTCATGCATGGAATCTGTCAGACAGTTTTGTGCATCACGGTGAGGTGACACGCACCCAAAAGATTGAGTTCCTCAACCGCTTACATGTTTTCTCGGTCCCCACTGTTTATCGTGAATCCAAAGGACTCTCTATTATAGAATCGCTCGCCAACGGTGTGCCGGTCGTCCAACCTCGGCATGGTACGTTTCCAGAGATGATTGAGGCTACCGACGGCGGGATCCTCGTTGAACCGGAATCCCCTGAATCAGTAGCGGCAGGTCTCATCGAACTCCTTGGCGATACCAATCGGCGTGAATACCTCGGGGAAACTGGAAAAATCAACGTGCACCAGAAGTTTAGCGATGCAATCATTGCAGAACAACTTTTGAAAGTGTTTGAAAAGCACACCTAATGTTTCAACTGCTGGCGAGCTCTGGAAGTGCTCCTGCCACAACAATCAAGAAGGAAATAAATAATGGCTAAAACATGGCTTATTTTTGTTTTTATGACCGTTTCATCATGGGGACTTTACGGTGTCTTTCTACATCAAGGACAAGTCGCTATGGCGGATCCCGTGCATGGACGTTACAAAGCGTTCCTCTTTGTAGGACTCGCTTACCTTTTGGCAGCTGTGATCGGTTCTGCCCTGATGCTCATCCTTAACGGATCGAATTGGCAATTCACAGGTTCGGGTGTCTCTTGGTCATTCATCGCTGGACTTGTCGGTGCGATTGGAGCATTTGGCGTGCTACTCGCCTTCGGCGCGGGGGGTCGACCTGCCGTCGTAATGTCCATTGTCTTTGCAGGTGCTCCGATCGTAAACGCCATCGTCGCCACGCTGTCGCATCTACCGGCGGGTGGCTGGGGAGCAGTTCGATGGCAGTTTGTCGCAGGTATCCTGCTCGCCGCACTCGGTGGTTGTTTGGTAATGCTCTATAGACCCACCTCATAACGTCCAGAAACGGAACCGCTGGACCTCTGACCTTGCTACGTCTTGGAAAGGCGGTTAAACCACTACTTCTCTGCCTCACTCATCCTTTAACGAAAAAACGCACTTTTCACTATCCCTTTTCTGTGGCATGTCTCTAATAGGCAAAGAGGGAGAGTTTTCATGCCTATAGGCGAAGCTTGCGTGCCAATGTCACATAATCAAGAGTTAACCGATGCAAATGATGCCGAGTTAGTCGTCGCTGCACTTGCGGGCAATACGCAGGCGTTCGATGTTTTGGTCACTCGTTACCGGCGAGCGATGCTGACAGTCGCGCAACAGATTGTGCGAAATCCGACCGATGCCGAAGATGTCGTGCAAGACGCGTTTTTACGGGCTTTTGAGGCACTCCCACAACTCTCGGATCTGAACCGTTTTGGGGCGTGGCTTCATTCAATCACACGCAACCGAGCCTTGCGCTACTATAAAAGTGCAGGTCGTTACCAACCGCAGGAAGATATGGAACCCTATTTAAACAGGGGCGCAGATACATCGGCGGCAGATCCCGCTCGCATTGTGGAACGCGAGTTGACGCAGCACGCGATCAGAGACGCAATTCAGGAACTACCAGCCGACTTCCGAGCAGTTATTGAACTCTATTATTGGGCAGAGATGCCACAAAAACGGATGGCTGAATTCCTATCTCTCCCGCTGACAACCGTGAAGTGGCGACTCCATAAAGCGAAAGAATTGCTCAAAATGACTTTGGAGAGACGCGGCTACCGTGAGGATATGTGATAATCCTTTCCATCCATCATTTTAGGGTGGATATAACAGTAAACTCGTCCGTCTGCGTCATAACTGGAGACGATAATTAAAAAAAACGATTAGAATTCACCGGAAACCACAGCGTAATGTAATGGAGCGGTGCCCAGGAGGCCATAGTTAAAATTATGGAACAGCAAAGACAACAGGAACTCAGAGGACTTTTTCACATGTTGGAGCACACTGCAAAAATCGCAGAGGACGCCGCGCTCACAGGAGCGTTCAGTAGTGGCGAAGCACAGTGCATTTCCCAATTCAATAACGTCCTCAGACGTCTCAGCGACATCAACGCAATACCTGATGGACTTTTTGACGAACTGCAATCAGACGCGTCCTTCAGCCAGATTGGCATCGCTTGCCACCAACTCGCCGCCTACCTTAACGAAGGATTGGACACGACTACGGATTTCAAAGGATGGTTCTCCAGTTTTTTCGGAGAACGTTTCATGGAAAATCTAACAGAGGAGTTGTCAGACAAACCATTCGGCGACCTAATCCGTAAAGCTGTTCCAGACTTCTTAACTGAGACAACATTGGAAGACATTGTCGAAGTGTTTCCTGTCGCGTCCGGTGGAAAGTTAACGATCGATGCCGATTTCGGGGCAATTGATGTGCAGAGCGCAGAGGGTGATAACCTCTCTGTCCGCGTCCGACGTGCCGCACAATTGAAGGAAGACCGACGGGCAGGGGAAATCCTCAAGAATTTTGATATACAGATGACACACGAAGCTGTAGATGTCAACATTGAGGCAAAATTCAGAGGTCCCGTAAAACAGTGGAAAAAAGCGAAAAAACGCTTGGATGTCCAATTTGAGATCGTCGTTCCAAGAAACTACGCGCTTGATTTGAAGACCGCAGATGAGGAAATCTCCGTCGTGGATATAGTCGGAGACGTGAATGTTCACACCGCCGGTGCGGGACTCCGTTTACAAAATATAACCGGACGTATTGATGGAACTACGTCGGGAGGAAACATAGATCTCAAGGCATTTGAGGGCGACGCGGCACTCCGTACGAGTGGTGGGACTATTACACTTGAGAGAGGCACTGGCGATGTCAAAGCCAAAACATCAGGCGGAAACATCAAGGTTACGGATGTCATGGGTGCTGTTAACGGGGAAACCTCCGGTGGTAATGTTACCCTGCGCGGAGGCAAAGGCGGAGCAGATGTGAAAACTGCTGGCGGAAGTATAGAAGTAGAGAACGACGGACCCGTCCTCGCGAGAACGAGTGGGGGTTCTATCCGCTGTCAACTCCAAGAAGCCGTTTCCAGTCAAAACTTACTACTGGATCTGGAGACAATGGGGGGCAGTATCAATGTTTCACTCGTCCCGGATATTGCCGCGACAGTCGAGGCAAGAGTGCTTGGAGGTTCCGTAACGACAGAATTTCCGGTAGTAACAGAAACAGGGGGTGCCGTCAAACCCGATCAGTTGCAAGGAACTATTAATGGCGGCGGTTCACTCCTGCGACTCTTTTCTGTCGGGGGAAACGTCATACTCAGGAAGACAGAGGAACACACGCCAACAGAGGTGTAACGTGTTAGAAATTTGAAAGCGACACTTCGCTACTGTAACACTCAGTCATAGGATGGAAATAAATCATGGGATTACTGTCGATTCTTAGTTTAATATGGGGCATGTTGGCGATTATCGGGATGGCAGTTGCCATTATCCCGTTTCTTGGGGCACTCAATTACCTCAATATTCCGTTTGCCGTCTTTGGCTTGCTTTTCACCGTCCTTGTTCTGATCGTGTCATCAAAGAAAGAATTCGCTGTTGCTGGTTGTATTCTTTGTGGTGTAGCGATTTTCTTGGGAGCCATCCGACTTGTTTTAGGCTTCGGAATTTTTTAATCTATTTGTATCAATTCAATAAGACTTCTGCAATGTGCAAGAAAAAAAGAAAGGAATCCTGGGATAGATGAAACAAGAGATTCCGATTGACAGGTGAATATCGTTAGAATAAAATGGGTTTCATGAATCTCACATCACACCGAAAGGAAAACCAATGGATTGTCTTGATTATGGACTCTCTTTTATCAACTCTGTTGGCAACGGGAATGCCCCCCGCTTTTGGGTTGAATCTCGATGCCGCATCATAGATGACACAGATGGAAGTTTCAGCGATTATTACCAATGTGGTTCGTGTAAGAGTGAACACACCTTTGCGGAGAAAAATCTCTTCATAAATCCGAACTATGACTTCCTCCCTGTTTTTGGTAAAGAACATATAGCGGTATTCAGAAGGCATGCTTACTGCAACGATAACTACGTCGAGTATAGACCGGCGCAGGATTATTGGGGAGGTGCCCTGTTTGATGTTCAAGAGGCATCGCCGGTGCGGGTACTTGATAGCAACACAGCCATTTTTGAGGCGACACAAAAATGTCTACCCATCGTAACACACACAGAAATATGGGATACCCATACCCATCAGCGGGCAATTATCGAGTGTCCGGTTAAAACGATGAACATAGACGAAAACGCGGGCATCTACCAAGTCGATACAGGAATTGTTCTATTTCCAGATATGTCAAAGCGATACGATCGGCAGATTGAGGCGTTCAGCCTCGCTTATGTTGCTTTCAACGCACAGCACTTCGCTGACTTCGTTATCGAACGCCCCACTGCCATCATTGAAAATGGAGTGGAAGTTACCCAAGTTTATCACTACTCCGACATTCGGAGTTTAGAAGCAAAGAATACCGTGTACTGCATCGGTGAGCTTTGACAGACACTCCCAACCGCAAACAATTTTCCTTGCAAAAATTTTGGACCCCGTTTATAATGTGGGATTATAGTACCGACCCCTGTATCAATTTCAATCGGTGCTGATAACAACTTGCATGATCTTTATACGGAGGAAAAAAAACATGAAAAGCGTTCGCATAAGTTTTGTCTTAGTGCTAATACTCGCACTTGTGTTCGTGAGTGCCCCGAAAGCGGATAACCATCAATCTCAATCCTTAACCATTGTCTGGGCAGAATGGGATCCAGCTAACTACTTGCAGGAACTCTCAAAAGACTTTACCGCCGAAACTGGCATTGCTGTCGATGTGATCCAGATTCCGTGGCCCAATTTCCAAGATAAAGTCTTCACGGCTTTTGTCGGAAAAAGCGATCTCTACGACATCGTGATTGGCGATAGCCAATGGCTCGGTAGGAACTCTCAAGGTAAAAACTATATCAATCTAACGGATTGGATTAATGAGAATATAGATGTCGATTCTATCTATGGACCCGCGATGACAGCATTTGCTGAGTATCCAAAGGACAGTGGAACATACTGGGCATTACCCGCAGAGGTGGATGCGGCTGGGTACGTCTACCGGAAGGACCTGTTTGAAGACCCGAATGAAATGAAAGCATTCCAAGCAAAGTATGGCTACGCACTCGCCCCCCCAAAAACGTATGACCAACTCCGTGATATTGCCGAATTCTTCACGCGCCCGGAGCAAGACCTCTATGGTATTGCAACGTGGTATAGTAAAGAATACGACGGGATTACAATGGGTTTCCAGCAGGTAATGTGGAGTTTTGGTGGCACCTATGGCGATGCAGAGAATTACAAGGTTGACGGATATATCAACACGGAAGATGCTGCCAAAGCGCTCGACTTTTACACCGGCTTGCTCAAGTTCTCACCTCCAGATGCACCGAACTACTATTGGGCGGAGACGCTCAACGCCTATACCTCAGGTAAAGTTGCTATGGCGATGAATTATTTTGCTTTTTTCCCGGGTGTGGTTACCGCTAAAACGAATCCGATCTCCCACGATAAGAGCGGTTTCTTTATAGCACCTGCCGGTCCAAAAGGGCACTATATTAGCATCGGTGGACAGGGTATGTCCATTTCTTCCTATTCTAAAAACAAGGATCTTGCCAAGCAGTACATGAAATGGTTTATGCAGAAACCTGTTCAAGAAAAATGGGCGGCACTCGGTGGTTTCACACCACACAAAGAGGTGTTGCAGTCGGATACCTTTAAAACAGCAACGCCCTTTAACGAGGCTTTCGCCGCGAGTTTCCCATACCTACGCGATTTCTGGGCAGTCCCGGAATATGCAGAACTCTTAGAGACCTGCCAGACGAATTGGAGTGAAGCGATCTCTGGGATCAAGTCCGCGAAGGATGCCCTAAATGCCATTGCCCGGAAACATGAGGAAATCTTTGAGGACGCAGGCTACTACGACGAGTAAAAAGGGTGTCGGCTCTCGGGGCGTTCGCGCCGCTCACTTTCGGCAGTCGGTAAAGAGGAGGGTTTGTAACAATCGTCCCCAGTTTGGAATATTCCAGGGCACGGCGGATTGTTACCGAAAACCCTCTTTGCTGACCGCTGACCGCTACTCCTCCGACAGCCGATAGCCAAAAAAACATGCAAATCCACCCTCCACATCGAATGTCGCGTGGGATGAGCGATTACCAGTTGAAGATGGCATTTATCATGCCCACCATGATTTTGCTCATCTTAATGAACATTTTTCCACTGCTGTGGTCCCTGTATCTGAGCTTCCATCGCTACAAAGCCTCAATGCCCGCAGCTCCCAGATTTATCGGTGTTCGCAATTATTCACGTCTTCTTGCCGATCCAGAGATCTGGGGTTATTTTCAAACCACTGCTTATTTTGTGATCCTGGCGGTAGCCGTGCAATTCTTTATCGGATTCGGGTTGGCACTGCTCCTGAATCGGGACTTCCGGTATAAAGGCTTCGTCACAACGCTGCTCCTGCTCCCGATGATGTTATCCCCTGTGGTAGTTGGACTCTTTTGGCGTTTTATTCTCTCTTCAGACAACGCCGGTTTACTGAATTTTTTCCTCAGCCCTTTTTTAAAGTCGCCTATCGGTTGGACCACCAATCCGAAGGTCGCGATGTTAGCTGTTGTTATTGTGGATACATGGATGTGGTCGCCATTCATGATGCTGATTGCCTTGGCAGGATTGAGCGCAGTCCCGAAATTTCTTTACGAAGCGGCTGATGTCGATAGAGCCTCCGCTTGGTTCAAGTTTCGATGGATTACCCTCCCATTGGTGTCTCCGCTTTTACTTATTGCCCTTCTGTTCAGAACGATGGATGCGTTTAAGATGTTTGACATCGTCTATGTGCTCACCCGTGAGGGTGGGCCCGGTACCGCCACAGAGACTGTGTCAATGAACCTTTATAAACTCGCTTTTCGGAACTACAATACCGGTAAAGCCTGCGCGATGGCGTATATCCTGCTCATTATTATTGTTGCTCTGAGCAATATCTACGTAAAGTACCTTAATCGCGTTAAAGGAGATACGCAGGAGACCTAATGGGAAGTCGGAAAAACTTTGTCCACTACCTTCTATTGGCGTTTATTGCTGTAGCTGTGATTATTTATATCACCCCAATTTACTGGATTTTGGCGACATCTCTAAAGACACTACCTGATATTACGACAAAACTTCCAAAGTTTGTTTTCGACATATCGTTAGAGAACTATCAGAAGTTGATGCCTTCAGAAGGTGTGCCAGATGTAACATACCTATTTTTAGGAGAAGTGTTTGTCGGATTATTGCTGTTCGGTTTCTTCTCCCTATTTAATGTGAGGTGGTTGCCCCGTGCTTTGTCGCTCCGAAATCTCGGCTTAATCTGGAACAGTGTTTTCATTCTAACGTGTCTCTATAGTTTCCTGACGCTGCAACCGCTGCAGAGCCGTCTCCAAACGGATGCCCGTTTCAACTTTCTGTTCCTCATGGTCTGCACGATTATAGCCTATCTCTTGATTGTTCCGTGGAGACGGACTGGAGGACTCACATCGCAAACAACCAAAAAACAGCGTCTCACCTTTGTGTTGCCGAGTGTTTTCGGGACGATAGCGATTTGCGTTGTCCTGGCAAACGGTGGATCCAAGTATTTTTACCAGTTGCTCAATAGCATCATCATCGGCGGTGGCAGCACGATTCTTGCCGTAGGGCTTGGCACACTCGCGGCTTACGCTTTCTCTCGATTCGACATCGCTGGAAAGGACGATCTGCTCTTCTTCATTCTTAGTACACGGATGCTCCCACCTGTCGTCGTCGTGATTCCAATCTATCTGATGTACAGCGCACTCGGGTTGCGGGATACACACTTCGGACTGATTTTACTCTATACCACCTTTAATGTCTCATTTGCGGTATGGCTCATGAAAGGATTCATTGACGAAATTCCAAAGGAATATGAGGATGCCGCACTCGTTGACGGCTACTCGCGGTTTCAAACCTTTCTGAAAGTCATTTTACCGCAATCCGTCACAGGCATTGCTGCGACCGCTGTGTTCTGTCTTATTACAGCGTGGAACGAGTTCGCATTTGCTTTGGTGCTTACAGAAGTCGGAGGCAGAGCCGTGACCGCCCCTCCTTCGATCACGAGCGCGACGGGTTCCAGTGGTATGGATTGGGGCAAAATCGCCGCAGGGACCTTCGTTTTCCTCCTACCCGTTGCCATTTTTACCTTCCTAATGCGGAGTCACCTCCTGCGCGGCGTTACGTTTGGGGCAGTAAAGAAGTGAAATTTTTCTGAACCAAAGGGACTTCCAAATCCCGTATTGTATTGAATCCATTCCTACTTTCGTATCAGCATTTTCCGGGTGGCAGTGAAATCACCTACTGTAAGTGTATAAAAATAGACACCATTCGCCACGGACTCACCTACCTCATTTTTGCCATTCCAATAGATTGCGCGGCTCCGACTCTGATAGATACCTGCAGGCATCAACCCCAACGCCAACGTCCGAACCAGCGTCCCGTTTACAGCATAGATTTTTAGAGTGACCTCCGCCGGTTCGGAAAGTTGATACGGTATCCATGTCTCCGGGTTGAACGGATTTGGATAGTTCGGAAGCAGTGCTGTGTCTTCGGGAATCAACACTGCTAAGAGGCTTTGAAGGTAAGCGATACCCTCTAGAAAGGCAACAGAGCGATCATCTTCAACTTGCGCTTGTTCGATCCACGTTTGTATCATCGTAGGATCTAACCCCTTTACGCCGTCCATAGCAAGCATAGATGGCGCAGCTGCGGCTATTGACTCGCCGAGATGCTGTGCCACAAGAACGAGATCCAAGATGCTGATAATCCCATCGCCGTTTGCATCCGTTCGCGAATTAGAGGATGCTGCCTTTCCGAGATCTTGTGCGATGAGAATCAAATCTAAAATGTTTACGTGTCCATCCGTATTCACATCCCAACTCAGCTGCTCCTCTACTACGATGGTAACCGTACGTGGTCCAGCAGGGATTGCTTGATGCCTGCTATCACTGAACTGAAAGTTATCGAGTGTCAATTGTGTCCCGCCGCCCGTCTTTGCTGAAAAAGTTATCGACAGCAGCAAACCTGATCCACTGACACTGTTTCCAGTGCCTTGCGCTTCACTGAGACCTATAATTTTACCCGACCGATTATTAATTCTCCCTTTCTGGAAGCGGGTTGTCCCACCCACCGAAGTCAGAAAATAGCCTTTGCGGACCTCAATCGCTTCAAGGCGTGCGGGATCAAAAGCAATGTTAAACTGCCATCTTGCTAAATCGGGCACATCCTCAGCGTAAATGTCAAGCGTAAACGTATCACCTATATAGATATCAACATTAGGGAGGACATACCCAACACCAGTAAAAGGGGACACCGTATATTCGGCATCCCCTTGAAAGCCAAAAAATCCACTCCAACCGCCTGTCCGGTTTTCAACAGCGACTAACAATGTATTTCTCCCCTATTTTAGGATGACTGGGAAAGAACCTTTGTAATCGGAGGCACCCCGCCCAACGATCTCCTCACGAACCAGTTCACTATTGAGCCAAACCTTAACACTGTCATCACTTCCAACAAACATCCTTGTGTTCTGTGCCTGCGGGGAATTTAAAGTGATGAAACCGTAAATGACACGGTTGTTTCCGTTCCAGCCGAGGCTCCTCGTCATATCCGTGATGTTATTTCCACCAGTGGCGGAAATTACGAGAGGAGTCCATACAGCGTCCCCAATTTTGTCTCCCGGTGCTACCCCGTTCGTTGCGATGTGTTGCTCTGTAACACTGCCGCCACTCGCCTTTGCCAGCGGGTCCGTAGTTTTGTTAAGACGTTCACCCGGCACCAGCACCCATAACCAGGGTCCCTCAATTTTCGGACCGCCAGCCTCTGGATCAACAGAGGGTGTGTTGGTTGGCTCGGTCTTCGCTAAAGCAGGGTGCGTGCGTTCAAAAAACATCTTATACTCGTCTTTGGCAGCGTCTATCCAGGCGGGAAGTACCCTTAATCGTTGCCGTAGTTGCGCTTCGTAAAGTGAATCCGGAGAGACGCGGGTGCCGAATCCCTCGACATAAGCATCGCGGGGGAGAGAACCTCCCAGTGTTTTGTAGCCGATCAGATTGGCTTGAGTAACGACTACTCTTTGCCCAGCTTCGTCCCATGTCCATAAATCATAAGTTCTGCTCGAATTAACAGTGTTATTCCAGCGAACATATCCATCAAGGTGGTGAGGCAGCCTTCTAAACGTCCCACTGCTACGATCATGGTCAACACTCCTATAATTATCAAATAATGTATAACGGGGTTGTTCACCATGTCCATCCGGACCTCTCATCGACGTTCCACCAATTCTCCAAAAGACACTGCCTTCCGAAAAACTTGCCACACTCGCCCCATGAAACATACCATTGTTTGTATAATCTTCTAATAAGCCTACAAAACCGTATGTAACTCTAACAAAAACTGCTGGATAGTGTGCAGCATTGCCATCAACTACATTTGAAATGGCAGAGTTGCAGTAATTATTTGCAAACATAATTGCGGTGGTGGTATTTGAAAATCGACACCGTACGATCCATGAATGAGCAGTATACCAAAGTTGGATACCTCCTCGACTATTTTGGACGTTATGCCTGTAAGGTTCTTTCATATTACCGTCTATATGCAGATCTTCAAACCCGATCCCTGTATTCAACTTTCTCGAATTTATCTTAAAACTTGAATTTAGGTGAGTTAATATAGGTGTTTTTACATAAATTCGATTGCCCTCAATACGATCTACTTCATGGTATTCTTCTATGCGAACACCATCCTCCTTAATTGAAAAAACCCCCGGCATATCATCTTCAGATACGGAAGAATGCTGGTCCCAGTCGTCTCCAAATAATCCATCTGCGAAGATTTCGATAAATTTAGGATTGTTAAGACCACTCGCATTCTCTACATCAAAATACTTCGTTCCTTTTGGGAAGGAACCTTTAATAAAGGTTGGTGAACGACCGCGACCTAACCATTGCGTTCTAAATAGTGTTACTTCCCATCCTCGATCATTTGATATATCGTTATGCATCTTAATGGTTGTCCCACCTTTAATCGCACCTTCAGCACCGCTACCCCGCAGGATAATATTGCTTCCTGGTATTGTAATACGCTCAAAGTTGCTGTCAGTAGAAGTTAATACATCGTATTGTCCAGGCGGAAAAAATACGATACCCCCTTTCTTAGCTGCATCAATCGTATTTCTAATCGCCTGAGTGTCCGACCTGCCGTCATTCGGGATGGCTCCATAATCCATCACATCAAAGACTGACCACGCAAAGTCATCGGGAATTGCCTTCTCGCCTTGTTTGTAGCCTGCATAGGAGTAGTCGATCAGATCAGGTGTCCCTACAGGTACCGGTTCACCGATGAATTTCTTCCAGATGTTTGGCGTGATTTGTGCCAACGCCATCGGCAATAGGAACAGAAACGACAATATGACGGCTGTCCAGTTTCTCCTTTTGTTGATCATGGTTCGTTTGTCCGCCTTTCGTCAAATCTTATTTAACGTGGATTCGATAATAAAATAGAAGCATTATACAGAGAACCCTCTGGTATAATGAGGTTATACGAATCTATACCCAAAGGAGTTCTCCGTGAACGTTATACCACTCTTTTGCGATATTGACAACGTTCTTCTCACACATGATCATCTCTGGAACTTGACTTTCTGATCGATTTCTGTTATACTTATGACAAGAAATAGCGGAGGACAGATAAAATGAGCAAGCACGCACTAAAACTCACCGATGCAGAGATGCAGGATTTCATCATCAACGGATACGTCAAGGTAAAAGTCGATTTCCCGCCGAGTTTTCACGAGAACGTTTACCAACAACTCGACGAAATGTTTGAAGAGACGGGGAATTTGGGAAACAATGTCCTACCCCTTATCCCTGAAATTCAGGAGGTTTTTGATCATCCTGTCGTTCATGGCGCGATGCAAAGCGTGCTCGGTGAAGATTACGCGATGCACTCACACCGATACTGCCATTTCAACCAACAGGGCAGCGAAGGTCAGAATTTCCATAAGGATAGTTACGAAGGGGACGAGCAGATCCGACGCCACCGATGCCGTTGGACGATGGCGTTCTACTATCCGCAGGACGTCACCGAAGATATGGGATCCACTGCTGTGTTACCAGGTTCCCAATATTACGAGACAGGCGAAAGCGCACACCAACAGCCCGATCTCGCACTCACTGGCGAAGCAGGGACGGTAACCATTGTCCACTACGATTTATGGCATCGGGCAATGCCGAATCAGAGTGACAAGAAACGCTACATGTTGAAGTTTCTCTTTATCCGACTCGACGAACCACAAACACCCGCATGGAAAAACAATACCGCTGACTGGCACGCTCTCGGCAACGGAGAAACATCCGAACATCCGGAATTGTGGGCATCGCTATGGGACTGGTATAGCGGAAAACAGAATGGGGTTGCCAACGGTGTTTCACGGACTGAGGTCGATACCCTCATCGGAATCTTAAATAGTGATAATGAGAGAGATCGGTTAAATGCTGCGTACCGCTTGGGACGGATTGGTGCCACTGCTGTGCCAGTCTTGAAGCAAGCGTTGTATAGTCGATCTGACGCTATCCGTGAATATGCTGGATACGCTTTAAGCCTCACTGGCGCGTCCGCTGTTCCAACGCTCATTGACGCATTGCAAGCGACAGATGATTCGGTGCGGGCAAGTGCGGCGTTTGCCTTGGCAGATATGGGGAAAACCGCACAGGAAGCGATACCTACGTTGACGCGTGCCGCACAAGATCCTGATGAACGGGTCCGACGAAACGCCACAGAAGGGTTGGGACTCATCGGACAACAGGTTTCTGAAAACATGGATTTATCTGAGACGGTCGAGGTGTTAACAACCCGATTGCGGGATGACCATTATGCGGTTCGTGATAACGCCGCTCGATCTTTAGCAAAATTGGGCACGCTTGCTGAACCCGCAATTCCTACGCTTGTCGCGCAACTCGAAGATGAGAACCGATATGTCCGTTTTCATGCCGCTTTGGCACTGAAGCAGATTAAGACCCCTGAAGCACAGAACGCACTCTTTAATCATCTGTTCGCTTCGCGTTGGTGCGCACTAACAACACGCGGAACACCGTATTAGAGAGCATCTTTATTCTAAGCGCACTCGGTACAAAGCACTGAAGCTGACTATCAGTAGAATAGAATTTGATTTTCTGTCTCAAGAAATACAGGAGAACGCGCGAAATGAACAGATCAGCACTGCAACTCACCGATAAAGCGATGCGGGATTTCATCATCAACGGATACGTCAAGGTGAAAACTGATTTCTCACCGAGTTTCCATGAGAAAATTTGTCAACAATTGGACACAATGTTTGAGGAAACCGGGAATTTGGGGAATAATCTACTACCAGCCATCCCTGAAATTCAAGAAGTCTTTGACCATCCGATCGTTCACGGCGCGATGCAAGGGGTCCTCGGTTCAGACTACGTCATGCATCCACACCGATACTGCCATTTTAACCAACAGGGCAGCGAAGGTCAGAATTTTCATAAAGATAGCTACGCAGGAGATGAACAGATCCGACGCCACCGTTGCCGCTGGACGATGGCGTTCTATTATCCACAGGATGTTACGGAAGATATGGGGCCCACCGCCGTTCTGCCGGGGTCCCAATATTACGAGACGGGTGAGAGTGCACACGAACAACCTGAAGTCGCACTCACCGGCGAAGCAGGGACAGTGACCATTGTCCACTACGACTTATGGCATCGGGCAATGCCGAATCGGAGTGACAAGAAACGCTACATGTTGAAGTTTCTCTTTATCCGACTCGATGAACCACAAACGCCTGCATGGAAAAGCGATACCGCTGACTGGCACACTCTCGGCAACGGAGAAACATCCGAACATTCGGAATTGTGGGAATCGATGTGGGACTGGTATAACGGGAAACAAAATGGGACAAGCAATGGCGTTTCTCGCACACAGGTGGATACCCTCATTGAAACCTTGGATAGCGATAACGAAAAAGAGAGGCTAAATGCCGCATATCGTTTAGGGAGAGTCGGTGCCGCCGCTGTGCCTGCTCTGAATCAAGCGTTGTACAGCCGATCTGATGCTATCCGAAACTACGCAGGATATGCGTTGAGTCTCACCGGTGCCCCCGCGGTTCCAACACTCATTGACGCATTGCAAGCAACAGACGATGCTGTTCGGGTAAGCGCAGCATTTGCCTTAGCTGATATGGGGAAGGTCGCCCAGGAAGCACTCCCTGCTTTAACGCGTGCCACACAGGATCCTGACGAACAAGTCCGACGAAATGCGACAGAAGGGTTGGGACTCATCGGACAACAGGTTTCTGAAAACATGGATTTATCCGAGACGATCCAAGTATTAACAACCCGATTGCGGGATGACCATTATGCGGTTCGTGATAACGCCGCTCGATCTTTAGCGAAATTGGGTGCACTCGCTGAACCGGCAGTTTCTACGCTTATCACACAATTGGAAGATGAGGACAGGTATGTCCGCTTCCACGCCGCTTTGGCACTGAAGCAGATTCAAACTCCAGCGGCACAGGACGCGCTCTTCAATTACCTCTTCACTTCGCGTTGGTGTGCTCTGACAACAAGCGACACGCCTTTTTAGGCATATCGGTTATCAG
Source organism: Candidatus Poribacteria bacterium (assembly GCA_012271015.1). Lineage (GTDB taxonomy): Bacteria > Poribacteria > WGA-4E > WGA-4E > WGA-3G > WGA-3G. Next base: position 29,603 of record JAAXHD010000126.1, read on the forward strand.
TCATAAATATCCTCTGCATTCCACAAAGGGAATCTGCCTACAACATACTTTCCGTCTACATCATAAAAGACATACCCATTCGCCCTGCGAATATCCCAAGGAGCGCCCCGGCGAACACATCCGTCGGATAGTGGACACCGAGATATACGCGCGACACACCGACCATAGTGCCCCAGCAAAGCGTCGGAATTTGTAAAGTTGGGAGCGTGCTCGACAACAGCGTCATCATCACAAACGCAGAGGCAGTGTGTCCTGAGGGAAAACTAAAACGATCCGGTGGACGCACCCGAAACTGAACGTCAACAATCCGCTCATAGGGTCTATCGCGTTTCATTGACTGTTTGAGGAAATGGTATAGAAGTCTTTCAAGCGGAAATGCGAGTATCGCTGATAGAAGGAGTGGCTTGCTGGTAGCTGAGCCGAACGTCAAGTGCACGTATAGTACCAGAAATGGATATAGACACCCATTAGCACTCCAAGAGATGACGCGAAATGAGCAATTCAGAATTCTTCTATCGCCCCAACCAAAGATACGGTTAAACAGTAACGTATCCCACCGAGTTAGACTATTTGTAAATTCTCTAAGCATATTTTATCAAGTGAGCAGGCACTCTTACAACACACGCCTGCTGTATCTTTTTTCTCCATCTGTGTTAATTTCAATATATTTGACTCGCACCCTAACACTGTTGCGACCGCACCCAGCAAGTCCGCCTGTACCTATCAATTGCGTCAACCCTCACAGAGAGTGCGGGTTCACATAATCTGTGAGGTCTCGGAGCGCGATGACTTTGTAATCGTTTTCGTAGAGATACGCCATATATCCTTCAAATTGCTCCGACTCTACGTGAACCCATGGATGCTCAATATCAGGCACACCGTGGAACGTAAGGATCGTGATATTTCCATCTGTTGCTTGAGTGAGTGCCCATGTAAAGTCGTCAAAACTCCAATTGGGACCGGCGGCACCAGTTGTCGGAATCAGGAGGGGATGGTGCCGCGTTGGATCGTAAGCAGGTCCACGGTCTCCTTCTCCACTGTAAGGGAACTCTGGAGCAACGCCGCGTCTGGCAAAATGAAAGCCGTGTTCAGCAAGGACTTCGACTGCCGCCTCTCCATGGCTATAACCCGGGTAACAAAACGTTGTCGGCTTTGAAATGCCGTACGTCTCGCAACATGCGTCAATATGCGCCAAATCCGCACTGAGTTCCTCGGCGGGTTGCTGTGTAACGTTTCGGTGCTGGCGAGTGTGATTGCCAATCTCGAAACCATCATCGTGGAGTCCTCGTACTTCCTCCCAGGTCATATAGGCATCTTTATTCGTTAGGAAGTTGAGTCCTTCCGTGATATAGAAGGTGGCACCGAAACCGTATGCCTTGAGAATCGGAGCGGCGATAGTCGCCTGCGATTTGCACCCATCGTCGAAGGTTAGCACAACGAGTTTATCGGGGATTGTCTTTTGCAAAACGTTTTTCATGCCTCAACTTTGGTCTCTATACGAAACATTAATTAAATTGATACCGCACTGAACTTTTAATTATAAACGCACAACGCTATTTAAATCAAGAAAAAAATCTGGCATTAACTTCTTCTGTAGGAGCGAGCGTTTTCGCTTGGGGTTTTTGCTGGGGTGTTTCCTCAATTTCCTCAATTTCTTCAGGCTCGCGAGGCTTGCTGACCGCCGACCACTGATGGAAACCGACTGCTAAAAATAAAACCGTTGACAAAAATTCAGAACTGATTTAAAATGTGTACAAGAAACTAATGGAGGTAAGAACCATGATTGACCGACGTGCATTTCTAAAATCAATGGCAAGTTTGACGACAGGGATTCTCTTGTCATCTGCGTGTGCAGAGGGTGGTGAAGAAGAGAGCGCGAGTGATCGCTTGGGTACCCTCCTGCCGACACGGAAGTTTGGACGCACCGGTGAGGCTGTAACGATGCTCGGTGTAGGTGGATGGCATATCGGGGAGATGAGCGAAGCGGAAGCTCAGAAAACGATTGAGACCTCACTTGAGGGCGGTGTACGCTTCTTTGATAGTGCTGAATCCTATCAATCCGGTGGGAGTGAGAGCCGTCTCGGAAAACTGCTTGTTCCAAAATATCGCGATGATGTGTTCCTTATGACCAAAACAACAGCACGGAACGCGACGGACGCATGGAAACATCTTGAAGGCTCGCTGACACGCTTGAATACCGATCAACTCGATCTCTGGCAGATGCACTCTGTCCGGAATCCTGCAGATGTTGACGAACGGATTGATAACGGTATTCTTGACGTTATGCTGGAAGCAAAGGCGATGGGTAAAACTCGCTATATCGGGTTCACTGGACATGCAAGTCCAGCTGCGCATGAACGCGTCCTTGAACGTACCGATATTTTTGACACATGTCAATTGTCGATGAATCTCGTTGATGTCAGTTACGAGAGTTTCATCGAGAGAGTCGTGCCGACGCTCGTTGAGCGAAACATCGGCGTGATTGGAATGAAAGCGTTAGCAAATGGTGGTTTCTTCGGTGGCTCGCAGCATGGCAAACACGGCCCGAATCCGAAAGTTGTCCCAAATCGTGTCAGTGTCTCCGAAGCGATACGGTTCGTTTGGTCATTGCCAGTGAGTACACTCGTTACCGGTCCAGACGATGCAAAGCAGATGCAAGAGAAAATTGATATTGCCAAGACCTTTACAGGCATGAACGACGACGAACGAAACGAATTAATAGAGAAAGTCGAGGATATGGCAGGGACAACCGTTGAATTTTACAAAGCTTGATGTTCACCTGTCAGAGCGACGTTTATAGAAACATGTCATGCGGACTATTGTGCTCTTGTGTGTCCTTATTTCTCTATGTATTCGTGCCGGAGCGGATGTTAAATTTACGGATGTCACTGATGCCTCCGGCATCGAATTTCGACATTTCACGGGCGCAACCGGTGAACGTTATATGCCTGAAACGATGGGGGCAGGCTGCGCTTTTTTGGACTACGATGCAGACGGTCGTTTGGACATTCTGCTCGCGAACGGAACCAGTTTTATACCTACGGGTCCAGCGGGTACCCCGAAACTCTACCGAAACGTCGGGAACGGACAGTTTGTTGACGTTACCGAGGCATCAGGACTCGACGTGCCGATGTACGGTATGGGCATAACCGCTGCCGATTACGATAACGATGCCGATCTCGATATCTACTTTACCAACGTAGGTAAGAACCGGCTCTTCCGCAACAACGGCGACAACACTTTCACAGATGTCACCGACTTTGCAGAGGTAGGGGATTCCGATTGGTCAACAAGCGCAGTCTTCTTCGACGCCGACAAGGACGGTTGGTTGGACCTGTTTGTTTGCAACTATGTTGAATGGACTCCTGAAACAGACCTTCCGTGTACGGTAAATCCGGCTGCCGAGAAACAATACCGGACCTATTGCACCCCAACTGTCTATCCTGGACAATCCTGTCGTTTCTATCGCAATCAAGGCAATGGTACGCTTGCAGATATGACCTCACAAGCGGGATTGTATAATCCAATAGGGAAGTCGCTCGGTGTAACCCTTTTGGATTACAACCATGACGGATGGCTCGATCTTGCGGTGGCGAACGATACCGAGCCTAATTTTTTATATCGCAATAACGGGGACGGCACATTTACCGACGAAGCCGTGCTGATGGGGGTTGCTTTCAGTGAGACAGGGAAAGCGCGCGGCAGTATGGGAATTGACACCGCCGATGTCTATAACAATCGCGGCATAGCAATCGCAATCGGTAATTTTAGCAACGAAAAAACCGGGTTTTTCTATGCAGAACCGGGTGCCGTTTACTTCACCGACAGAACCGATAGAACAAGGATAGGTCAGGTAAGTTACCGTTCCTTGACGTTTGGGATCCTGTTTTTCGATTGCGATTTGGATGGAGCACTCGACCTGTTTTGCGTTAATGGACATATTGAACCGGAGGTACTTCGTTATCAACAGAATATCCCTTACGCCCAACCCCCCTCACTCTTCCGGAACCAGAGAGATGGGACGTTTCGAGACATCGCCAAGACTGTTGGGCTTGATCGCATAGGTGTCGGGCGCGGGTGTGCCTACGGGGATTACGATAATGATGGTGATTTAGACCTGCTTGTAAGCAATAACGGTGTTAAAGACGAATACAGCAGCGCGTGGCTTCTGCGAAATGATACCGAACCGTCGTCTAATTATATCCGGGTGAAAACCATTGGGGTCCACAGCAATCGAGATGGAATCGGGGCGAGTGTTCGGTTAACTTTGGGAGATAGCATGCAACAGCAAATCGTCCGCACCGGTGGCAGCTACTGTTCCCAAAGCGAAACAACATTGACCTTCGGATTGGGGAACAGCGAAACAGTCAGGCAACTTGAAATCCTATGGCCCTCTGGTGAGATAGACCAGTACGTAGAACTTGAGGCGAATCAACTGATAGAGGCAGTCGAAGGTTTTTAATTTATGGTCCCCTGGGCACCGCTCCATTACATTACGCGGTGGTTTTTAACTATTCTGAATATCCTTCTTAAAATCGAACCGCAAGACCGCAACGAAGGCGCGGGCGACTCGAAGACGCAAACCGTTAAATTCACGGATCCTATGGCTTATCCGCAAGGAAAATTAAAAATATGGGTGTATGGATGCCTCTTTCTGGTAATCTCAGGGTTAATTATCGGATGCCAAGACAACGGACGGATTTCCACTGAAAAAAAGTCTGCATCCACGACATCTACGAAAGTATCGTCCCCTCCTTCTGCACAGGACTACAATAACAGTGGGACTGCTTACCAACGTGCTGGGAGACTGCAAGAAGCAGCGGCGGCTTATCGGCGCGCCATTGAGATAAGACCGACGCTGATTGAAGCGCATCATAACTTAGGCACAGTGTATGTGATGCAGGGGAAGCTTGCGGAGGCGATTGTTGCGTATAAGCGCGTCATTCAGTTACGACCCGACATCGCGGATGCTTATGTTGATTTAGGTAGAGCCTATGGATTCACAGGACAACTTGATGAAGCGATTGCCGAGTACCAGAAGGCCCTGACCCGCGACGCTACCCTCGTCTACGCCCACTATGGAATAGGTGTCGCTTACAGACATAAGGGCATGTTCCCTGAAGCCATTGCGGCACTGGAAAGGGCAATAACCCAGCGACCTGATTTCGTTGAGGCACTCATGCAGCTCGGTTATATCTACCGAGAAACAGAACGATTCACCCGCGCCGTGGAAGCCTTCACCACGGTTACTCGAATCTATCCAAAAAATGCCACAGCGTACCATGAACTCGGTGTCTGCTATACAAAAACAGACGCGTATCCAGAAGCCATTAAGGCTTTTGAAAGAACCTTACAACTAAATCCAGATGCCGTTGAGACGCAAAATCTCTTGCGAGTTGCCCAAGCGCGTGTCGCGCGTCAAAAGTAATTCACAAACGATTTTGCAAGAACACCATTCAACTGGTCTCCTTCGGGGTTTTGGATCCAACGCACAGGATTCGAAAACTTTCCGTAGAAAATCCTAACATTTTTATTACCAGTCTGTCTAATTTAAGAGTTAAATGTGTTTTACTGGCACCATTTGTACCGCTATTGTCAGGGCGAATGTGCCACAATTTCCTGCATCCCTGCTTGAAAAGATGAAGATTAAGAATTTAATCGGGTCAATTCTCAACGGGCGATAAATCGCCCTACTACGAGCCAACCCGTTTGTAGTAGGGCAATTCATCGCCCGTCACTTACCTAATTTATTTATTAAACCTCATGGTTTTCAAGTGGAGAGCAAGGGTGTCTGTGGAGTTCCTATGAATTCCAAAGGAGGAAAAAATGCGTCGGGTTATATTTTTTACGATATTGATAGCACTACTTACTGTGCCAACTCTTCTTGTGAATGCTGCGGACATTGAGGATGGGCTTTGGCTGTATCTACCGCTGAACGAAGGGACAGGTGAATCCGTCGTCGACCACGGACCCCACGCCTTCGATACAGAACTCAGTAAAGCCGCACCAAAATCGGTTGATGCCAAGCACGACGATCTGGGAAAAGCGTTGGAATTTGATGGCAAGTCGACCTACGTCAAAATTGACATGGAAGCTCAGAAGAAAGACATCGATTCTCACTTTGGTAAGACAGGCATCACGATCTGTTCATGGGTAAAACCCTTAAAAGTTGGGACCGATGGACACGGACAAACTCGTCAGCCTATTGTCATGAAAGGTGCCGGTGGACAGTGGGAGTTCGCGCTTTATGTCTACGATGACTTCGGTGCAGGCATGTCTGTCTGGACGTGTCCGGGTTCAGGGGTTTCAGAGCCACACACTGCTGGCACCGCGCCACAAGGCAAGTGGATTCACCAATGTGGCACATTTTTGTTGAAGGAAGGGGTACGCGTTTACGTGGACGGTGACAAAAATCCAGTCGCGGAAGCAGCGGATGGGGGCAACGGTCCCTGTGAGACAGGCACGCGTCCCGTATTCATCGCACACCGTGAAGATGGACAGTGGTTAAATGCCGTTATCGCTGAGGTCTTTATATGGGATCGGGTGATTAGTGTTGACGAGATGAATCTTGCTATGAACACGATTGGAGGCTTGGCAGTTCAACCCGGAGGGAAACTGTCAACCACCTGGGGCAATATAAAACGTCGATGACGATTTTGAAAGGGGCGGTTGAAAAACCGCCCCTTCTGTTTTCTCTTTTCAGGGTTCCTCGGAGTACTCACCGAGATGACTCGCAACCAGCGTCAAATCCAAGATATTTACCGTGTTATCCCCGTTAACATCAGTTGGTACGGGTCCCTCCTGTCCGAAACTCGATGACACCAACACCAAATCTAAAATGTTAACGAAACGGTCTTCGTTGACATCCCACGCCGGGGTCGAGCGTTCAACTGTCTCAGTATCTTCAGTCCCCTCAGGTGTCGGTTCAACAGCCCCACCGTCTTCGGTCTTCTCAGGCGTAGATTCAACAGTCCCACCATTCCCGGTATCCGCAGGTGTCGGTTCAACTACCTCAGTATCTTCGGTTTCTTCAGGCATAGATTCAACTGTTTCAGTATCCTCAGTTTCCACGGGCTCCGGTTCAACCATCTCACCTTCTTCGATCTCCACAACTATAGGTTCAATTATCTCATCCTCTTCGATCTCCACAACTATAGGTTCGACTATCTGACTATCTTCAGTCTTCACAGGTAGTCCTATCCCGTCCCCACTCACAAGTATCACATCATTTAGTGACAATATCGACGCTTTTTCGGCAACCACTTCAAACGTCATCGTCAGGAGAACTCCGTGTGTGCTCTCCGTTTTTACAGGGGCAGTAGCGACGAAGGATACCTGATCTGCCGTAACAGTTGTGGGAGCGGCAAAGACATCACCGGAGAGATAAGTCCCCTGTTGCCAAGAAACATAGCGAAGTGCCTCCGGGTCAAATTGGACTGATAACCGATAAGCCCGGACGTTTTGCGCGTTCGTAGTAACAACGGCGATAGCAAACTGTTCCCCGACATTAGGGGACTCGATTGATGCAGGTACGATCCCCACAATTGCGACAGTCTCGAGGTCCAGCAACACAGCGAGTTCAGTAATTTCAGCAGGATTCTGGAGTAGGACGTGTAGATCTGGGTCGTTAATAAGGGTGTTAACCTCAGGATCCTCCTTGAGAAGTTTTATGAATCTATCATCAATCTCTGGGACAATTATTCTAAGCAGGTCTGGATTTTCAGCTATCAGTTTTATCATAGAGGGTCGTAAGAGTGCTTGTGTGTCCGGTTGCTTGAGTGCTACAAGGACATCAGGGAGCAATTCTCGGATGTCATGGCGTTGAAAGAGAAGTTCATACCTGTCAAAGATTAGTGTTGCAAGAGAAGGTATTTGCGCAGGGGTCCTCATTGCGAAGATTGCACACATACCTATGATGAAAATAGATAAAAGGTGTTTTGAGAAAATACGAGAAATCATCTGAAAAAAATAATAAAAGTTGGTTGCTTTAAAGCGATATTTAGAACAAAGTTTTTGGGCATCGCGGCTTACTGGAAATCCGTAAGCCGCGACGAATAGACTCGCAAACATTCAAAGACAGACGACCTGTTCCGGCTAAGCCATTATCTCTTCCGAAGTCGGATTCAACTTGAACCCACCCGCCATAATGTTGTTATAAGGCTCTTGCGGATCGCGTCCGACGGGACGCATATCAGGCTTGTGGTATCCGAACCGAACGGCTTTCCGCCACTCCTCTGTCCGATTGACTTCAGACCAGTGGATAAGGCAATAACTGAAGAAAATGACATCTCCTGCCACCGCCGGAATCGGGATGGAGTCAATGAAATCCGGGTGGAATTTATCAGTCGGCAGATGCGGTGCTGTCCCTTCACCTGTGATGTGTTCCCGTGGTCCCTCCTTATGGCTGCCGGGGACAACCCGCAGCGCACCACTTTCAAAGGGGGCATCGTCAAGATGGACGAGACAATCAACGAAATCAAGTCCATCGTGTGGATAGAAGGGATAGTCCTGGTGCATTGGGAAGGGTGTTCCTTTTTCCGGTGGTTTTGCGTGTAACACAGTATGGTGCCATTGAATGGTATCACCGATAAGTGATTGCACCGCGCCCGTCAGCCGCTCATGGAAAATCACTCTACCCCATGCGGCGGAGTAGAAATGGGGATTGTGCATAAAGACAGCCTTCGTCGTCTGCTGGTCTTCCTCTTCGAGGTAGCGTGTGCGCCAAGGACCAGGCCACCCAATTGTTTCCTGTCCCCAATTATTGATAATCCGCACCATCTCAGATGCCAGTTCTTTCGTTTCCGCTGGTGTGAAGAGTTGGTCTACCTTGAGATACCCGTTCTCATGGTAAAATTCGACCTGTTCTTGCGTTAGCATTGTTAAGCTCCTTATCGCTATTGAATGTTTCCCGTGCCAAAAACTGTTAGTTGTTCTAAATTTTACTTCAAAACCGTATATTTTGTCAACTTGCTTTTAGAAGCAATCGGCAATCAACTATCGGTTTCCATCAGCGACTGATAAGGTCACAAGTATGTGGAGCGTTTCAGAGTATTCAGGGCAAATGTGAAAAAGGGTGTAAACATAGATATTGACTGGGTTTTGAACAGTTTTGATAGGCGAATTTTGAAATACTTACCCTGAAACTTCAGCGTGAGCGGAGGAATATTGAGGTATACCGAGAAACATTAACTTTCACGGAGGCTTCACGGAGGTTTTCACGAACGTAGGCGTGACGTGGCTCCCCAAAACGCTCTATACCCTTTCTCCGAAAAAAAAACAGATATGAAATTATATTTAACTTATAGTATCTGTTTTCTCCGCTTCTGTGCCACTCAGAAATTGAACCGATCTTATCGTATTCGCGAGACAAGATCCGATCTTGCTCTTAAAAACTCTCTTTTCAAGAAAAAGCCGTGTATAATTGGTAAAAAACTGAACTCTATCTTTAAAGGCTCCCTTTTTACCCGAAAAACGTGCATAATCTGGAAAAAATGTCAAATTCGCGTTTTAAAGAAAAAATTATTTTTCACACTTTGAGCGAATTTCGGCACATAAGTGCCTCTGATCCCTGATACCACACGGGTTCTCGCGGTATATAGACTGCAATTCCCCATCCCGATAAATGAATAAAAAAATAAATTTTTCATTTTTTTTCAAATTATGCACGAAATCGACGCAAAAGTGCAGTCTTTAAGAACAGACACGTAAAAATTTATAAAAAAACCGAAAGGAACACGCAAAAATTGCTCGATTTCCCAAGAATGTTGCACCCACTTTACCTCTTTGAGGAGGCAGGTGTGTCGTACGCCGCAGACCTTGAGAAAGCACGGGTCGTCGAACTTTCTCCCGTGATGAGAGACATCCTCAAACTCGCCGAAACACAGACAAACGCTGCGATCGTCGAAACGCTGCGGACTTCTTATGAAGCCGACGACATCTCCGAAGCGTTTGAGAGATTCGCGGAACTTGAGAGAGAGGGTTTGCTGTTCAATCGCGGGGAAGACTTGCAGGAGCAACTCACGACAGAAAGTAAATGGCGGAAACTGCTTGTGGTGCTCCCCGGCATCACTGCGGATTCACTCTTTGATATTGAAATGTTGTCGGCTGGCACCAACATGGCACTCTCCTATATGGTTCAGCATCTCACGAGGTATGCGGATTTGCATTTTGCGAGGTCTCGGAACCGGAAGATCACAGATAGCGTGTATGAAATCGACATCGGTATTGAGGACCTGATACGGCTGCGGTCAAAAATCGGCGAAACGTATTACGGCATCCTGACCTTACACTTGGAGCAGGAGCGGTGGTTGCTTCCGCTTTACCGATACCCAGAGTTCCCACCGATCCTCGTTCAGAGTCATGCGCCCCGCGGACACGGCGGGCAAGCAATGAATTCCATTCTGCGCCATTACGCTGCCATGCGGAAGTGTGATGGGTTCACGGCACCCTCAGATTACGTCCGTGAGTTCTATACCGACTACGTCTGGGATCCGAGTTTCTTTAATACATTGCCCAACGGTGTAGATTCGGCGTTATTTCGACCGATGGATAAAGCGGCGAAACGTGAAATTGCGAAAAGGGTCGGCGATGATCGGATTGAGGGAGTGCCGACCGTTGGGTATCTCTCGCGTGTGCAATCTGAGAAAGGCGCATCCGTTTATGTGAAGTTAGCCGAACTGAATCCGCATCTGATTTTTTTGATAGCGGGTCCGAACATGGGACGGTATGCGTCCCGGAAACTCCCGGACAACCTCGTCTATGTCGGCTTCCATCCGCGCGAGAAACTCCCGCTCATCTATAATGCCTTCGATGTGTACTGTTTCCTCTCAATGTCGGGTGAAGAGACGTTCGGGTTGACGGTGCTTGAGGCAATGGCGTGCGGGGTGCCGCCGGTCGTCCCGAATTTCGATGGTGTTCCATCGGTTGTCGGGGATGCTGGGTTGATTGCGGATGCCGAGAATTTCGACCAAGACATCGCAACACTCGTGAGTTATCCATCCCCGATAGACTTTTCCCGGAAGATCAACCTGCTATTGAACAACGATGAATTGCGGGAAACGCTTTCCGAGAAAGCGAGGGAACGGGCGGTCTCCTTCACGTGGGATAAGACAGCGTACCGCATCGTCCAGTTGTTTGAGGAACTTCACCGGAAAAAGAAACTGATTAATCCGAATAGACTCTTAAACGTGTTCGTCCCGGCACAACCCTTAGAAGAAAGCCCACAAGAACCGACGTACAAATCGTTTGTGCTGAGTATGAACGAACATTACGAGCGGTGTCTCATACGAGATGCGGTGTATCCACTGCGCATTGAGAACGGATTGGCACTCAGCATCTTAAAAGAGCATACACCCAGAGAAGCGGAAGCGATTCTTGCCGAATGGGTGCCTGATGAGACGGAAGCAAGAGCAATTCTCAAAAGGGTTCGCGGTCTTATTGATGGAACTGCTTGAAAGAAGGAGAAAACGATGGTAACTCACACGCGTTACCGCTTAAAACAGCACCATAAATTTGAGCAGGACGATCGGAAATATGTCGCAGACCTCGAAACCGGCGACATCGTTCAGGTAAACGACGTGGAATGGGAAATTCTGTCGTGTTATGCGTCGCAGACGCGGTACCAGATCGTAGAGGCACTCAAAAAAACATACAAATTGACTGTTATCTTTGACGGGATCGAGCGTTTGGAACAACTTGGAAGACAAGGAACCCTTCTGCACCGAGTCGTTGAGGCAGTGGAACCAACGGCTGTGCATGGGCAGCAACGCGATCAGAAACCCAAAATATTGGTCCCGTTCCATTTTACGGGAGAGAAGTCGTCGTTGGATTACCTCACGAACCTCAACCGCTATCAGTTTTTGACTCACCTTGCGGCGTTCGCCGAGTTGGAAACGCTGTCGTTTCCTGAAGAAAAGAAGGAAGCCTTCCAGGATCTTGATGCGGTTCGGGTTCGGAACATAGACGTAGCGGCAGGGAATGCCTTGATGCCGCCGTGGTATGCGATAGATAACTATGAGGGTATCCTGCTGCTCTCGCAATTCTTGACGGACGATCTGTTATACTATCGAGTCCCCGATGTGCCGATTGTTCACTGCGTAGAGGCTATCCAGCAGATACCCCAACACGTTTTGCTGAAAACGCTTCTGACGCTCAGTGCGTTCCAAAGTCCAAAAGATACGCTGGTCGTCAAAGCCTCATGGATGAAGGAATGGCTTGCTGAATTAGGGATAATAGAAGACAACGTGCGCGTGATCCCGGATGGGATAGACGTTGTTGCGCCGATCGGTGATAAGGCATTGGCAAAACAGCACACCGCCGCTATCTTTGAGAAACCGATGTTTGCGAAGCAACCGGTTGTCGGGCTGATCTCTGGATTTGAACCCAATCGCGGTGCAGCATGGATTTCTGCGTTCGCCAGAGAGAACCCACATCTCGCTATTTTTGTCTACGACACAATGTTAGAGCAGCATTACCGATATCCGCCAGAGAATGTCGTCATTTTCAGTGCCGATGACGAAGAGACGCGATCGGTGCTGCCGATATTCTTCCAAGCGTTGGATCTCGTCTGTTTCCCTGCGATGCCGGGCACTCCGCTGTCGGTTGTCTTAGAGGCGATGACGTATGGCGCGCCGTGTGTTGCGATAACGAAGTATGGGATGCCTCCGGAAGTTGCGGGGGCCGGTGCTGTTGTGGAGTCGGAAGGGAGTGATTTCGGTAATTTCCGTGTCCCGATATCTGAGGTGTCGAACACGGTAAATCAGTGGTTGACCCCCTCTCATACACGCACCAAATGCGAGGACGTGGCAAAGCGTTTAGCGCAAAAATTCACTTGGGAAAAAGTAGCACAAGAAATCGTTCAGTGCCTTGAAGAAGGGCATCAGCAAAGCGTGAATGCTTTCAGAAATGAAATATATTTGTCTCCGTCGGTTTTTTGTCGTCGGTATGACGTGGAGACTGGAACCACCGGGTCCAGTGTGTATCGCCTGGGGACCAATAGATATGACTGCCTTAAAACCGCTTTGATAGAAATGTTAGCGGAACAGCATACACCTGCTGAACTCGAGGCAGTTTTCAAGCATTTCCAAGGGAAGGCTTCGCTTCCGTAACGAATGAATTCGTCTTGGAATGGATTTCCCACCCACGGTTGGGAAGTCAATCTCGCCGGAACAGAAGCACCGGCAGAAAGGAGAAAAACCGAGATGAAAAAGAATCTCCGCGGTAAAATCCGCGAATTCGTCCAGTCTGAAGAAGGCAAAGTGGGTATCAAATCCCCACTGACACTCGGTGTCGCAACTGGTAGCGTCCTATTGGCACAAATGGTTGTGGGAACTCCACAGACAGTGGCATTTAAGGAGTGTTTGGGTCATGGTGATTGCATGTTTCCCGAACGTTGCCATAATGCTAATCCAGATTTAGGTATCAAAGGCACTTGCCACGAATAGCACAATGCTTCGATGAGATTTCTTCAGTTTGAAGAAATTTCATCGACTCTCAAGTTAGGATGTGCTTGATAGTAGGTATCCAATATCGGATGAGATTATTTTAAAAAATCGAGGTCTACCCCCATCTTTCAAAACAAGAAATAATAAAAATAAGGTGAACTTGGTATAGACGGATGGACAAACTCATATTAGAAAGATTCAGAAAGGCTGAGGAAGTAAATTCGATAGTGAAACAGGTTTTGAAGTTATCGTTCAAATCGCAAGATGCTTTTAGGAGGTAAGTCGTATGAGAATGATGAGAGTGTTAGTCTTTTTCTTACTTAAGGTGTTAGTTCTGAATACTAACGTTTACTCAGTTTTCGCTAAAGCACCTAACACGCCGAAAATTCTGTTTACTTCTGTCCAAGATGTACAAGATAATAGGAATTACGGGGTCTACCTCATGAACCCAGATGGGTCCGAACAAGTAAACCTTACACATCATCACTCAAATGATCTGAGGGCCATCTGGTCACCGACAGGCGAGGAGATTCTTTTCGTTTCCGATCGCGATGGTGTTCGAGATCTCTACCTGATGGACGCAGATGGAAACAACGTCCGGCGCGTCTTCAAGAAAAAGATACATAGAGCATATCCGAGTTGGTCTCCCGACGGCAAACAGATTGCTTACACACAGGTGCGCTGGGACAATGACAGGTATCCTCTCTATATCGCATCGATTGGAGGACAGGAAGAGGAGGACCTTGGTGTGGATGGACTTTTTCCAGCATGGTCTCCTGATGGTAAGGAGATCGCTTGCTCTGTAAGGGGTCGCATTACATTTATCAACGTCCGAACAAGGAAACAAAAACGACTTCTACCTCGAAATGTAGCAGGTCATCAATTAAGAGCGTCTTGGTCAGCTATAGGCGACAAACTCGCCTTTTCTTGGAATAAGAATCCGCTACCGCCAGACCGTAAACCCCGTGATCCGTTTCCGCCCGGATGGGCTGATAAGGAGACAATCTACATTGTCAACCGTGATGGTACTGAGCTTCAGCAACTGGTGGATGAAGCGGGCCCCGAGGCATGGTTTCCTGAGTTATCGCCAAATGGCGATACAGTCCTTTATACGCAGGAAATTAAGGGTTTTATGCAGATCTTCAAAGTTGATGTGAATAACGGTATTCGGACACAGTTGACGCATATTGGTGTCCGAAATCTTGGAGGGGACTGGTTTGATCCGGCGTATGCGTTACCGGTTTCACTACAATCCCAGCTGCTCACGACAACATGGGGAGAACTAAAACGGGAGTAGGATCTATCGGAAACAGAGTCTTTCTCTATCTTGTGGATAAATTATTGTGAACGTAACATCAACCAACTCCGAGTCCAATATGAAAAAAGGCAATTGATGAATGCACTACCCTAACAGGCGATGTAGAGGAGTCCGAATCCATGCGTCAACTACTCACTGACTTTTATCAAGAGGCCGCCCATTCCTCTGACCTTACACCTCTCTTTGCGGACCAATACTTAGAGCAAGATCATCAGGGTATGTCTCAGCGACGGCGTGTCAGCGGTGTCATCAGCAAGAATACCTCCAGTGGTCAGCAACGCGGCACGCTTTTGCCTTTGAAACCCTTCTGAAAAAGGAACGCTACTTTGATGCTGGATGTGTCTCCTGCCATACCACTGGACTCGGTTATCCAACGGGGTTTCAGATAGGTGATCAGGATTCAACGCTCAAAGGCGTGCAGTGTGAAACGTGCCACGGTCCCGGCAAGCAGCACGTCGGCAACCCCAAAAAGAGCAACATCCGCAGTGCTGCGGATACATCGCTGTGTTTGGAATGCCACGACACGAAACACTCTCCCGGATTCAAAGATGTGGTCGCACTGCATACCAAGGATGTTGATCACAGCCGATCACCGATGAACTTGGAGGAACTCTTGACCTCCCGCATCGCACGTGTTGGGAAGCCGACCTTGGAATTGTTTGTGATGAGCTATTGTCCTTTCGGTGTTCAGGCGGAAGAGAAGATTATTCCGATCGTGAAGGAGTTTGGTAACAAAATTGACTTCAAACTCCAATTCATTGCAAAGGAAAAAGAAGCACCTTCACCACAGGATATAACGCCGTTTACGAGCCTGCACGGTTACCCCGAAGTGGCGGAAAACATCCGGCAGCTGTTAATAGCACGAGAATACCCTGATAAGTATCTGGACTATATTCTATGTCGGGGCAAGAAATTGGACAAGAGTTGGGAAAACTGTGCGGAGAAACTCGGTATTGATGTGGCGAAGATTCAGGAATTATTTGACAGTCCGGCAGCCGAGCAACTTTTCCGGGAAAACATTCAGCACGCCGCAGCACTAGGCATTCGAGCCTCCCCGACAATTTTAGTCGATGGACATCAATTTCGGGCCAATCAACTCCTGCGTGCAAGTGGAACACCGTGCCAGTAATTACAGTTCACAAATTGGATAAACACCGTTCAAACAACCAACAAGGATGATGAACCTTTTTTTAAAAAGCCATTAGAAAGCATGTCCAGGGGAAGGGCTTCACTCCCGTAGCGATAGTATTCGTCCTGGAGATGGGTCTCCCAACTGGAGTTGGAAATTCAATTTTGCTGGAACAGAAGCACCGGCAGAAAGGAGAAAAACCGATAGGAAAAGCAACCTTCGCGATAAAATCCGTGAATTCATTGCATCTGAGGAAGGCAAGGTAGGAGTCAAAGCACCACTGACGCTTGGTGTCGCCACGGGTAGTGTTTTGTTAGCAAACGCAATCGTTGGGGCAACACCTGCTGAGGCAGGATCACCATGCATGAGGGATAGAGATTGTGAATACGCACCCTTTAGGTGCTTAATAGAGCACGGCAGTTGTGAAACTAATTAACATTGGAGTACGAATCTGAGTAAGTACTTTAATGTTCTAAAGAAAATCTCAGGAGCAGCAACTGGGTGTGACTTGTTTTGCGACACGCACACCCAGTCCGTTCAAGAGTAGACTTCTTCTAACATATCAGTGTTACACCTTCAAACCTCTCAAGATATTAGCACCTTTATCCAGGTAAGGAGGAGTTATGAATGAGACGTTCAACATTAGTTATCCTGTGCCTTTTCAGTTTGGGACTGTTAGAAATGAACGTGTGTGTCGTTTTTCCCAAGGCACCCAGCACAGCAAAAATTATGTTTGGAACCTACCGTGGTGAAAATCGAGAACTTTATCTCATGAATCCAGATGGCAGTGAGCAAGTCAATATTACCAATAACCGCGCAGACGATATCAGTGGTAGGTGGTCCCCGACGGGAGAACAGATTCTTTTCGCTTCTGACCGCGACCGGGGGGAGGGTTGGGATCTGTATCTGATGGATACCGATGGTAAAAATGTCCAACCCGTCTTTGAGAAATCAGAAGATAGGCGACATCCTGAGTGGTCGCCCGATGGAAAACAGATCGCTTACATGCGCACCGTAGGGGGTGTGGGATACGTCTACATCGCCACAAGTGATGGAAAAAATGAAGAACGATTCGCGATTGGTGGTTCTCCTGCTTGGTCCCCAGAAGGCAACGAACTCGCTTTTGTCGTTAGAGTCGCACCCGACCGCCTGAACATCTATCTTCTCAACGTCCGCACACGAAAACAGAAACATTTTTTCCCACCCGATGACATCAGCACAGCGAGAGAGCCTGCTTGGTCCCCTAATGGAACCAAACTTGCGTTTATGTGGCATCAAAAACGACCGCAAGATGAAGGGGAAATCTATACATTGAATCGCGATGGAACGGGGCTCCAAGAATTTGTAAATCATCCTGAAGAAGGGGTTACAGCACCAGTGTGGGATCCGGACGGAAAGGCACTAATTTATTCACAAGAGGTCGGAAAGTGGGAAATACACGTTTTCAAAATTATGTTGGCGGATGGTCCTTCGGAACGACTGACAGATGTTGGTCTCTGGAATAATCCTGGTGATTGGTTTGATCCGGCGTATGCTTTGCCCGTGTCTCCACAACTGCAGTTGCTCCCTACGGTGTGGGGTGAACTGAAACGGAAGTAGTATTCATAAAAATAATTTTATTTATCCTTGTGTAATAGCTTATTGAATCAGTTTTTAAACATTTTCAGCGGGATAGTTCCACCCCATACGCGATACGGTTCGTGCTGAAAATGGGTTTCCTGACAATGCTGAGGAAACGAATCCCGCTGGCGTGGAGCACCGGCAGAAAGGAGAAACTCTATAAATGAAAAATAACTCGGTTCGCAGGAGAATTCGTCATTTCCTCAAATCCGAAGAAGGCCGCGTCGGCATTAAATCCCCGTTGACTTTGGGTGTAGCAAGCGCAAGTGTGTTGCCCGCTCAGGCAATCGTCACGCCTCCCGTTCAGGCACATTTAACGTGTATTCCTGGGACGGATGACTGTGCAGAAGATGAGTATTGCTCAGTTTGGTGTGACGAGTGGAGTGGATCAACCTGTATAGGGGAATGGCACAGTCAATGCGAATGATTTTGATTCTTAATCAGGTTATCTAACGAATTATTAATGTATTAACAATCCGCTTTTGGCGGTTTCACTGTCTATAGGCATGGCGCTCCGGTGGAGAACTTCAAAGGAATTCCTATCAAGGACTCCAATGGGGTGCCATGTCTATAAGATTTCAGAGGACCCACAAAAAAGGTTTTATGCAAGCAATTATTCTATGCGGTGGGTTGCGGACGCGGTTGGGTGAAACTACGAAAATGCTCCCCGAGGATCCGAACCTTTTGTGAGAAATAATCAACCCGTTCTGCAGAGTATATCAATGTTGGAATGTATCTCTTCAATCAAAGGATTTCCGACGCATTTCCTACACAACAGGAGAGTTTCTCAATTGAGCGGACGTTTTCCCAAATGTCTATGATCTTTATACATTACAAGTCGATGCGGATTGGATTGACATTGGCGTTCCAGAGCCGCTGGCATATGCCCGAAAACACTTCCAAAATGGAGAATTTCAATGAATCGGGATATCTTTAAGGCGTATGATATTCGTGGCATTTTCGGAGTTGACTTTCAACCGACAGATTTTTACGAAATTGCCCGCGCTTTTGCCGATCATTTCCAACCCAAAATCGTTGCTCTCGGACACGATGTCCGCGAAAGTTCACCGCGACTGTGGCGGCAAGTTGCCCAAGGACTTGTAGACTCGGGGGTTGAAGTCCTCAACCTTGGTGAGATTTCGACCGATATGCTCTATTTCGCTGTTGTGCACTACCAGACAGATGGCGGCATTATCATCTCGGCATCTCACAATCCGGCTGAATATAACGGTATGAAACTCGTCCGCCGGCATGCCGCACCGATATCCGCCGATACCGGTCTCTTTGATATCCGAGATACCCTCAAAACCGACACCCTATCTCGGGAGCAAAAAACATACTGTCGTGCAATCCCTGAACCTCTTCCATTCTTGAATGTCTATCTGAAGCACCTTCGCTCATTTACAAACTTGCAGCAGCTCTCCAGTAAGCGGATTGTCATTAATGCCAACAGTGGACTTGCTGGACAGATTGCCGAACATCTGTTAGCAGGAACACCCATCGAGATATGCGAGCGGTTGTTTACCCAACCCGATGGCACCTTCTCCAAGATCCCCGCCAGCAGACCTGATCCGCTCAGACCCGAGAATCGGGAATTAACCACACAGGCAGTGAAACGGACAAAAGCGGATTTGGCAGTCGCATGGGACGCAGACGCCGACAGATGTTTCTTCTTTGATGAAAATGGGGTATTTGTCGAAGGCTGCTACATTACAGCATTGCTTGCCGAAAAACTCCTGCAGGAGAGAGGGAGACAAACTGTTATCTTTGATCCGAGAGCCGTCTGGGCAGTTGAGAACGCTGTGGTTTCTGCCAATGGCACACCGCTTCTCAACCGATGCGGACACTCATGCATCAAAACCTGCATGCGAGAAACCGACGCACTCTTCGCAGGAGAGGCGAGTGGACACTACTACTTCAAAGACAACTTCTATACCGATAATGGAATGATTCCCTTATTACTCATCCTTGAATACCTGATCGCAAACCAGACATCACTCGCCGAATCTGTTGATAGCCTCCGATCCACATATCCAGTTTCAGGTGAAATCAACTTCTCCTTTGAAACCCAGCGTCATAAGCGAGAGGCTATAAAGATCATCCAACAAGAAATATACGCTTTGGGGAACCAGCCCTGTATTGAAATGCCCGTTGACGGTTTGTCGGTCAGATTTCATACAGGTTTCCGTTCACTTGCTGCGAATGGTTATGGACAAGGTAATTGGCGGTTCAATCTCCGGGAATCGAACACTGAACCCTTGTTGCGACTCAACGTTGAAACGATTAGCGACGAGGATCTTCTCATTGAAAAGACAATGAGAATCAGCAAAAAACTTGAGAGCGTTGGCGGTAAACGCCAAACAAAATTCCGCTGGGAATCTGAAAAATCTGCATGATATGTGAATTTGAACTATTTTTTTTCAGATTATGCACGTTTTTTGCCGAAACAGGGAGTCTTTAATAAAAACAATCAAACAGTCTAAATTTACGGGTTTCGGTTTGCAATTGTGTCTGGTATACTCTTAACGAGACGCGCAAAACTCCGTCTTATACCGACACGCGGAAACCTGTTGCAAGCGCGAAATTCAAGAAGATGTTAACATAATCAGATATATTCATTCACGATGGAGAATTCTCATGGTAGAAGATGATGTTCAACTCATCGATAAGATTTTGGCGGGCGACGATGAAGCCTTCACAGCATTAGTCCGAAAACATCAGAAGAGTGTTCACGCGCTGGCTTGGCGGAAGATAGGTGATTTTCATTCTGCTGAAGAGATTACGCAGGATGTCTTTCTTCGCGTCTACAAGCACCTCCCAAAACTAAAGGATCCCCGTCAGTTTTCTGGGTGGCTTTACGTCATTACAAATCGGTTGTGTAAGACCTGGCTCCGAAAGAACAAATCCTTGATGGAATCGCTGGAGGATGTCCCCATGGCAGAAATAGAGAAAACGTTCTATGAGCACTATGTATCGGTAGAACAGGAACAGGACGCTCAGACATATCGTTTTGAGCTCGTCAGGAAACTTTTGGAAAAACTACCTGAGAGTGAACGCACCGTCATAACGCTCTACTATCTCGGCGAAATGACAGCAAAGGAGATCGGCAAGTTTTTGGGTGTGTCAGTGAACACGGTTACGAGTCGACTACAGCGGGCGCGAGAGCGTTTAAAACAGGACGAGGAACTCTTAGTGCGAGAGTTGCTCGGGAGTGTCCAGTTATCTGAGAGTCTAACACAAAATATCGTGCGGAGAGTTGCGGATATGAAACCCCTGTCTCCTTCAACGGGGAAGCCGTTACTACCGTGGGCAGCCTTCGGTGCGGCTGCTGTTTTGGTGGCACTGTTCCTGTTAGGTGTGAGCAACCAATACCTTGTACGGTTTCAAAAACCCTATAGTTTCAAGGCACAGTCCGAACCGACGGTTGAAATTATTGACGCGCCTGTTGTTCTCAATATTGATGCAAAACCGGCTGTGCGAAATCAGGCAGGACGTGCTGCCACGACCAGTAGCAACACGGGTGCTGGTGCACAGGTCTCCGAATCGGATGTAGCGTCCCACGCACAGGATGGGGCAATCAGACTTTCAGCGTCGCAGTGGGCACAGACAGCAGGACCGCAAGGCGGTGCTGTTTTTGATATATTCGCGACAGCTGAAGGGACGATTTACACGCTTTCACCGACAGGTATCTACAGGCTGAGACCGGATGCCTCGGCATGGACGCTCATAAACAGCAGCGTACCCATTGAAGGTTCCTGGATGCCCATGGCGGCACATGAGGAGATGCTCTATATCGTCTCCAAAGATATGGTATTTGCCTCAACCGACGATGGTGAGACATGGGAAGCCCTCTGCCCCCGTCCAGAGGGGCATGCCATTGAGTTAGTAATCGTAAATGAAGCACAAGGGAGCGATTCCCGCGAGCATCCTACGATGTATCTTGCCCTCCGAGATAAAGGCGTATTCCGCTCTACGGATGTGTATGGTCAGTGGGCTCTCCTTGACGATGGATGGATGGGGGGAACGATTTCTGCGGTGGCTGTGGTCGGAGACACGGTGTTTGCTGGCACGGACAATGGTCTCTACCGATTGAATTCAGGCACGTGGGAACGCTTACTTGCGGATGTGTCCGGATCCATCTATTCCTTAGCCGTTGATGAAGGGAGTCTCTATGTTGGAACCGGTCCTGATTTTCTTGCCCTACAACAGATTGGATCAGAGCCAAAGGAGGTCATGCAGATGATGTATGACGACGATTTAAGTTCAAACAAGGCGTTTCACTCAAGGGACTTGGGAGCGTCATGGACTGAAATAACGCCGACAAGTGGATCGCGTCCTGTAATAGCACCGTCCGGCATGGATTTGTTGGTTGCCGGTAAAACGATCTTAGCACAAGCCTTCACCCGATTCCAGTCAAAAAACGGTGGACAGACCTGGACCGACCTTGGGTTTGACAGGGATTCGTTCGTACTCAGTGGTTTTGCATCTGTAGCAGGGAATGAAAATACATTTTACAAAGCAGGGAAATTGGGCGTTTATCGAACAACCGACGGAGGTGAATCGTGGCATCTGTTCATGGATGGAATGGTGGGAACCCGGGTACTGGATTTGGTCACGTTCAATAACAGACTCTACGCACATACCGGTGATGCCCTTGTCCAATCAAGAGACGATGGTGGGTCGTGGAAAACCGTTCGGATTGACCTTGTTTTTTCGCATTCACGGTTAACGGTTGCCGGAAATATTCTTTATGCAATTTCACCTGAAATCGGTATTTCGGGTATTTTCCGTTTATCCGCTGATGGCGATGAATTCGTCCCGGTTCAAGGGGTGCCAATGTTTGAAATGGATTTCCCATCTATTAAGCTATTGGCGGATAGTGAAGACACTGGACAGGCACATTCACCTCAAGGGCATGAAAGCGACGATAACTTGGTAGAGACATTGCGTCATAGAGAACATATGAAAACTGGGGCATTTGCAGTCAGTGATGAAACGTTTTACGCCGAATATAAGCGGCAACTTTTCAAATGGCAACCCGGTGATGCAGCGTGGACAGGCACGGGATTGGTAGACACCGACACGCACCCTGATGAAACATTGGATAAAACGTTTAAGTTAGCGGTTTCAGGGGACACCGTCTACGTCGGGAAGCGGGATGGCAAGTTGTTCCAATCACTGGATGGAGGGAACAGCTGGAAGGACATCACGTCGTCCCTTCCGTTCCCGTTTACTGCTTTCACGGAGATCGTCTTTGCAGGATCAATGGTTTACGTCGCGACAGACGCAGGGGTCTTAGCCTCACAGACGGGTTCACACTGGCGCGTGATCACCGACGAAGTGACTATAGACAGATTCGCTGTGGACGGTGCCACGCTTTATGGTGCGGGGGATATGGGGGTCTATTTCCTGGATGCGCATGGCGAATGGAAGCAAATTTCTCCAAGTGTTCCCGGTGAGGTGCTCTCACTTGTCGTTCACCGCGACAGACTGTATGTGGCAACCGAGCGGCGCGGGATGTTCCACATCTCACTTCGGGAAGAGGGGGATACCGTGTCTCGTAAATAGGAGGACGTGCTTCAGTGAGAAAAGTTTTTCAGATTTTGCACGAAATCCACGTAAAACTGCAGTCTTTATAACTAAGTGGCGACTTTCAAATCCAGGACTTACGGAAATTAAACAGAGAGACGGTATATTTCGCTGAAAAGGCGTTATTTTGTCGTATTTAACCCCCTAAATCCCCCTTATCAGGGGGACTTTAAGAGGGAATGCGTTCGTCCTAAATCAAAATTGGAATCGTTTCATCAAAGGCAAAGAGGTCATACTCGTGAGGCTTGATGCCCCGCCTTTAGAACTCGGACACCGATATTCTGTGTTCGGTCGCGCCATAGACAAGTTTGGGAATGAGCGGGCGATTCTCATCCCATTTGTATCGCAGGCAAAGGAGTAAGTTGACAAAGGAAAAAGCAACGCTCTTTCGACTTGCCACGCTCCTTACACTCACACCGCTGGCGATACTCTCAACTCTAATAAACCTTAACGTGAGTTTGATAATTAAACG
>JAAXHD010000126.1:53255-58546 GCA_012271015.1 Candidatus Poribacteria bacterium
ATTTTTATTTTCAAACTCACGTTAAACCTTAGGACTTACGCACTATAGCATAAATTATTACAAAAGTTTGGACAATTTTAAAAGGATCAAAGGTTTCTGATTGGATGCTACCTTTTGTAGCATAGGTTGTTAACCTGTGCCACCGCGACCTATGAGGCGGTTAGTTTCCTGCCCCCCCGTTATTCCCTCTTTCTGTCGCTTCTACGAAATAAGTCGGGATTCGGAGATCCCTCCTACAAGGAAACTGAATGACCCTGACCTACCGAAAACAAATTCTTGCATTAATCTGCAATCCGTTGTATGATAGCCGCATCTCGTATCAAGGAGAAAAGCAAGCAATGAGTCTTTTGGGTATAGATGTTGGAACAACGGGGTGTAAGGTTATCGCCTTCCGCGAAGACGGGACAACGCTCGCACAGGCGTATGGCGAGTACCCGTTGATCCATCCGCAACCCGGCTGGTCGGAACTGGACGCGAATGTCGTCTGGGAAAACATAGCGACTGGCATTCAGCAGGTTGCATCACAAACGAAATCCGATCCAATTAAGGCAATCAGTGTTGCGTCACAAGGTGAAGCGGTAACACCGGTGTCCGCCGATGGGGAAATTTTAGCAAACGCGATTACCACTTTCGATGCTCGGACAACCGGCATCTGTGATGTGTTGAAGCAACAGATAACGCCTTTAGAGGTGATGCAAATCACCGGAATGCCGATGAGCGATATTCATACATTAGCGAAACTTATCTGGATGCAACAGAATCAATCTGCCCTCTATCGACAGGTATGGAAATTTCTTGGCTTTGAAGATTTCGTCTATTTCAAACTCGGTGTCCCGCCTGTAGTGGACTACTCTCTCGCTGCGCGCACGATGGCGTTTGACATCATCAACAAAACTTGGTCAGAAAAGATGCTGGGTTTGGGAGATGTAGATGCGGCACTCTTTCCAGATGCCGCGCCATCAGGTACACCGATCGGCGAGGTTAGCTCCAAGGTCGCAGATGAACTCGGTCTACCACATGGGGTGATATGTGTCACAGGTGGACATGATCAACCGTGTGGTGCCTTAGGTGCCGGTATTATTCGGAGCGGTGAGGTAATGGACGCGACTGGCACTGTTGAATGTATCGCACCTGCTTTCACGGAACCCGTCATTAACCAAGACATGATAGACGGGAATTTCGCCTGTTATCCGCATGTCGTTGATGGATTATATGTCACACTCGGATTTGTATCCAGTGGTGGCGTTGTGCTGCGATGGTTTAGAGACACGCTCGCACAGGCAGAAGTCACACAAGCAGACGCAGAAGGACGCGATGTCTACGACTTGCTGATGGAGGAACTTCCTGATTCCCCGGGGACAGCCATGGTGCTGCCACACTTCACGGGTTCAGGGACCCCTTATCTCGATCTGGAATCGAAGGGAGCAATTGTCGGGCTGACGCTTTCGACGACGAAAGGCGAACTCATCAAAGGGATTCTGGAAGGTATTAGCTACGAAATTAAACAGAATCTCGCTATGCTTCAAGACGCAGGGGTTGTGATAAATGAGGTGCGCGCCATCGGCGGCGGCGCGAAATCTGAAAAATGGCTGCAACTCAAAGCGGATATGTTTGGGAAAAAGGTGATCGCCCTTGATATATCGGAGGGGGTCTGTCTCGGTACTGCTATCCTTTCTGGGACAGCAATAGGCAAATACGATTCCATTGAAACGGCGGTCGAGCAGTTGGTCACACCACGCAATGTGTATTATCCCCGTGACGAACACGCGCAGCGTTACGATGAGAAATTGAAAGCATACGAACAGATATATCCTGCACTGCGCGCCCTGAATTATGAGTTGTAATACAGGTGTTAATGGTCTAACAATTTACAGAACGTGCTATAAATAGCACTACTACAAGCAGAATTGTTCGTAGTAGGGCGATTCATCGCCCGTCGATGACGCAATTTACCTTTTNNCGACTGTTGTCGCTGATAAGACTGGACAGATCCTCGGCAAGGTACGTAAACCGACACTCTCAGAAAAGGGACCGGAATACGCGATCGACTTGCTGTTCGATATGGTTCGCGAGGTTGTCAGTCAAGTCGGCTTGGAACAGAAGGCTATTTCAGCAATAGGCGTGAGTTGCGGCGGTCCGCTGGATACAAAGACAGGGATTGTCTATTCGCCTCCGAATTTACCCGGATGGGACGCACTACCCCTTAAGGCGAGGCTGGAATCCGAATTTCAGGTGCCAGTGACGATTGAGAACGATGCGAATGCCAGTGCGCTCGCAGAATTCAGGTTCGGCGGTGGACGCGGCTACAATGCTGTCCTCTATATGACGATGAGTACAGGAATCGGGGGTGGTATTGTTATCGACGGGCAGGTCTACCACGGTGCCAACGACAGTGCCGGTGAGGTAGGACATCAGATACTTCTGCCGAATGGACCGCGGTGTGGCTGCGGAAAACAGGGATGCCTTGAGGCACTCTGCTCCGGTCCTGCTATCGCACGCCGCGCACAAACCGCGATACAAAAGCAACTTGAGGATGAAAAATCATCAACAGCAATGTTAACCCTTGCCGACGGACGCATCGAAAATGTCAAGTCGGAGCATGTCCTCGCCGCAGCGCGCACGGGTGATGCTTTAGCTTTGGAGCTCGTTCAGGAGACAGCATATTACATGGGTTGGGGTATCGCAAACTTGGTTAACATTTTGAATCCCGACATCGTTTTACTCGGAACCATCGCAGTTGCCGCTGGGGATCTTTTGCTCAACCCGATTCGGGAGACAGTTTCAAGGTTCGCTATGACCCGTCCCGCAGAAGTGGTTAATATCGCGCCTGCCCAATTAGGTGATGCGTTGGGTGACCTCGCCGCTGTCGCATTAGTCGTCTGAAAATTGCTGACCATCTACTCACTTATAGACGCCCCCAAGTAGGCGAGGTTTGAAACCTCGCCTACCGTGGAGGCTCAAATAATTATAGGATTTACTATAAATGGAGAGAATTCAGAGTTATATTTCCCACTTGCAAGGTGTTTTAGAGCGACTCACACTGGCAGATGTCCGGCGTTCTATAGATGTAATCATGGAAGCATATTACACCGAAAAGCAAATTTTTGTGATTGGGAACGGTGGCAGTGCTTCTACAGCATCACATATTGCCTGCGACTTAGGAAAAGGCACGAGCGTTCTTGGCAAACCTCGCTTTCGTGTTATTAGTTTGACCGATAACGTCGCAACAATGACCGCATGGTCGAACGATGTATCTTATGAGGATGTTTTCGTTGAACAGTTGAAAAACCTTGTGAATCCAGGCGATGTCGTTATCGGTATCAGTGCAAGCGGGAATTCGGAGAATGTGCTTCGGGCTATGCGACACGCGAAAGCAGTCGGATGCCAAACAATCGGATGGAGTGGCTTCGGTGGAGGCACGTTGGCAACGATTTGTGATGTGAACGTCGTTGTGGATAGCGATCGCTACGGTCCGGTTGAGGATGTTCATCTTATCCTGAACCATGTTCTTCATGCATGGATCCAAGAAGAGTTGACATCGAGTTGAATTACAATCAGTCTTGACGTTTATGGTCGTCTTAGGGTATAATTGAATTGGCTACCAATTATTTTAAAAGTTACGTAAAAAAACATTTTCTTCTAACACAAAATACCAAGCCTGGAACGAAGTGGAAGGCGGATTTAAGGAAGGCAATTCAACATGAGACCCATTTCATTTCTCCGCAAGGTAAAATTAAAAACTGTGTTCCTTTTTATCGGGTGTCTCTTCATGAATGGCGATCTGTCCGCTCAGGACCCCGCTGTGGTTTACGTGATTGACATTCGGAATGAGATCGGAAGTGGACTCGGCACCTACATCAGTGATGGCATTCAAACAGCAGAAGAGGCTGGTGCCGATGCTATTGTCTTTGATGTGGATACACCGGGCGGTAGGGTAGATTCTGCCGTAAATATCATCCGATCTATTCAGGACACACAAGTTCCCACAATCGCTTTTGTCAATCGACAGGCTATATCTGCGGGGGCGATGATTTCTATCGCTTGTAATCAGATCGTTATGACTTCGGGAGGGACGATCGGTGATTCCGCGCCTGTTAACATTCAAGGGCAGGAGGTTGGGGAAAAGGCAATCTCTTATATTCAGGGAACTATTCGTGCGACAGCAGAACGCGAGAACCGAAATCCTGACATTGCCGAAGCAATGGTAGACAAAGAACTCGTCCTCGTCAAACTCGCAGATGGTCAGATTATTAAACTCCTACCCGAAGAATATGCTGCGCGTGAAGAAGACGGCGAAGAGATGGAAATCCTCTGCGCCCAAGGAAAACTGCTCACCTTATCTACCCAGCAAGCATTAGAATACGGGTTCGCAGACGCACAAGCCGAAACCCTCACAGAACTATTGACACAATACGAGATTGTTGAGGTTGATGGAACTAAACTCCCTCTCACAGAAGACGGCATCGCGCGACGAGAGCAGGATTTTGGTGTTTCAGAAATCAACCGCCTGAAAACGTTAGCTGATGCACGAATTACTGAGGTCGAGGCGACACTCGCGGATAGGATTGTCTTCTTTATCACAAATCCCCTCATCAGTTCGCTTCTCCTTTCATTAGGAATTCTCGGTATCTTTATAGAGATTCGTACACCCGGTTTCGGTATCCCCGGGTTCCTCGGTTTATTGTGTGTAGGACTTTTCTTCGGTGGACACATGCTGACGAAAATCGGTGCGGAATGGGCATTCCTCCTTTTCCTTATCGGACTGGGACTCATCGCATTGGAGGTCTTTGTGATCCCCGGCTTCGGTGTCGCTGGAATCCTTGGGATTACGCTGATGATAGGAAGCATCTTCTTCGTTTTCGATAAGGCTTACGAATTCCGTACAGCGGTTATGTGGCTCTCAATCTCCGTGATTATGAGTGCTGGACTGGTTATCCTCGCCGCCTTTTATCTACCTGAGACACAACTCTTTCGGAGGCTCGCTTTGTCAACAGTGATGGATACTGAAAGCGGATACCACTCGTCGAGTTCCGAGGATTTTCAGGCGTATCTCGGAAAATCTGGGACAGCCCTAACGCCTTTGCGTCCTTCTGGAACGGCTCGAATTGCTAATAACAGGGTGGATGTCGTCACCGTCGGCGATTTTATTCCACAAGATAGCAACATCAAAGTTGTCAGTGTGGAAGGCTCCAAAGTTTTCGTAGAAGCCGTTGAAGATGATTAATTTTTTACTCGGTCAATGTGTCCTATAATTGTGCTAACTCAGACAGATAGCCGGCAACAACGGCGCA
>JAAXHD010000126.1:58617-62255 GCA_012271015.1 Candidatus Poribacteria bacterium
CGAACCGTAAGGTAAAATTAAAAAGCCGGCAACAACGGCGCAGGGTGTTTTTGATAGGGGTTTTTGCTTGGGCGTTTCTTCAATTTCCCCTTGCTTGGGTGTTTCCCCCAGATATACGCAAAGGCACTTCCAAGGCACAATACGCCTGACCGAACCGCAAGGTAAAACTAAAAAATGATGTGGTTTCTAATCTTCCTGATAGGTATCGGAATCCTGTTAGTATTTATTGAGTTGCTCATCCTTCCGGGCTTTGGAGCGGCAGGTGTGCCGGGATGTTTCCTTATATTGATAGGTGTTGGGGTCGCTTGGTGGAAATTCGGCTTCCAGACGGCTTTAACTTATACGGGGGCAACGCTGGTAGGAGTCATTCCACTGGCAATTGTAGGGCTATCGGTCATGCGTGCGACCCCTGCGGGTAAAGCCTTTATTCTGAGGACAACGCAAGATAAGGCAGAGGGTTTCCATGCCCCTCCGTCGGAATTGGCGAATTTAGTTGGGAAGTCCGGTAAGGCGTTGACACCGCTACGACCCGCAGGAGCTGCGCTTATCAGTGGGCACCGTGTTGATATTGTCACACAGGGTGAATTTGTTCCTGCCGATACCGAAGTCGAAGTAATTTTTGTAGAGGGCAGTCGTGTTGTAGTTCGTAGTTTGCAATAGCTGTTAGCAATCAGCAGTCAGAAGAATAGCGATCAGCAATCAGTCGTCAGCAATCAGTAACAAGAGTCTTCTGTTAAACGAGGACCTCTTAACCGACTACTGAAAGGTTTTTTCGGAAGAAAAAACCGACCTGACCGCCGACCGCTATTAAAAAATCCGACCTGGCTGCCGACGGCTCATCCATGGAGGCAGATAATGGTAGATCTATTTACAGGGGGAATAGCCCTTGTTGTCCTAATTTTTATCATCGCGTTTTTTTGGTTCGTTCCCGTTGGACTTTGGATTGCCGCTGTAGCAGCGGGAGTGCCTCTCCGAATTTTTGACTTGATCGGGATGCGCCTCAGACGGGTGAACCCAAATGTTATCGTGAAGGGGCTAATCAGTGCACACAAGGCGGGTCTGAAGGTAGTGACTGCCGAATTAGAGGCACATTACCTCGCTGGCGGTAATGTGCTTAATGTCGTCAGCGCGCTCATCGCCGCAGATAAGGCGAGAATTGAGCTGAATTTTCAACGCTCTGCTGCGATTGATTTGGCTGGACGCGATGTCTTTGAAGCCGTTCAGGTCAGCGTCAATCCGCGGGTAATTACAACACCGAAAATCAGTGCGCTCGCTTTAGATGGCGTTGAACTGATAGCCACCGTCCGTATTACAGTGCGTACGAACATCAACCGACTCGTCGGCGGTGCGGGTGAAGAGACGATCATCGCCCGTGTCGGTGAAGGCATTATCAGCGCAATCGGTGCATCTGAAACCTACGAAGACGTACTTGAGAACCCGGACATTATCTCGAAAACGGTGCTTGACCGTGGACTTGATGCCGGAACCGCATTTGAAATCCTTTCTATTGATATTGCTGATGTCAACGTTGGGAAAAATATCGGGGCGGAACTCCAAGCAGAGCAAGCCGAGGCGGACTTGGTCGTCGCGCAGGCGAAGGCGGAAGAGCGTCGTGCGATGGCGGTCGCCCAGAAGCAGGAAATGACTGCGGGTGTCCAAGAGATGCGTGCGAAAGTCGTTGAAGCAGAAGCGCAAGTCCCGCGTTCTTTGGCAAATGCGTTCCGTGAAGGCAATTTGAACACTGATACAGAGCAATAATAGAATGACTATCAGTTGTCAGTTATCAGTCGTCAGTTAAAGAAGTTTTCTGTAACAGTCTTCCCGAGTTTGGACTATTCCCCGCACGCAGTGAATTGTTACAAAAATGCTTCTTAACCGACTGCTGACCGCTGACAACTGACAACTATAAAAAAATGGAGAATATTAGACATGGCACCAACAATGATCGCAATTATTGCTGTCCTGCTTATCCTGTTCATAATTATTATTAGTTGGCTCGTTCCGATCGGTCTATGGATTACCGCTATTGCGGCGGGTGTGAAGGTTGGGATTTTTGATCTCGTTGCGATGCGTTTGCGGCGCGTTCCACCCTCTGCGATCGTAGAACCTCAAATCAACGCGACGAAAGCCGGCTTAAATCTATCTCTTGACGATCTCGAAGCACATTTCCTTGCTGGAGGCCGTGTTGCGAGTGTCGTATCGGCACTGATTGCCGCGGATAAAGCCAATATTGATCTCGGTTTCGCACAGGCGGCGGCAATTGATCTCGCAGGTCGAGATGTCTTACAAGCCGTTCAAGTCAGCGTTACACCTGAGATTATTGACATCCCCAGCAGAGACGACCCCAGTGGGGGGATCACTGCCGTTGCCCGGGATGGTATCCAGTTAATCGTGAAAGCACGTGTTACAGTGAGAGCCGACATTGACCGACTCGTCGGTGGTGCTACTGAAGATACGATCCGTGCGAGGGTCGGCGAAGGGATTATCACGACGATCGGCTCATCGGGGAGCCATAAGCAAGTCTTAGAAAATCCGGTTCGCATCTCAGAGACGGTGCTCGCAAAGGGCTTAGCTGCGGGGACTGCTTTTGAAATTTTGTCTATCGACATCGCTGATATAAATGTTGGTGAGAATGTCGGTGCGAAATTACAGACTGACCAAGCGCAGGCTGAACTCAAAATAGCACGCGCAAAGGCGGAGGAACGTCGCGCACGCGCACAAGCGGAAGAGGAAGAAAATAAAGCGTTAGTTGAAGAGATGACCGTCAAACTGATTGAGGCGGAAGCGGAGGTGCCACTTGCTATCTCGGACACCTTTGATTCCCAGCGGATGAGTGTGATGACGTATTACGAACTCCGTAATATCCTCGCAGATACAGAAATGCGTCAGTCAATTGCTTCACCCGGTGGCACACAAGAAATGGATACAACTCGGTCTGCGCATTCACTCGGACTGTCATAGCAGAATAGTCATCAGCGGTCAGCAGTCAGCAGTCGGTAGAGCATGTGGCAGTTGCTATCATTTCACCTGCCACAAGATTCTCTTGCTGCTGGCTGATAGCCGAAGGCTGATAACCAATATAAGGAAAAATTAAAAAATGGAAAGTATTATTCAGATGTTGGCACCCCTGCTTATCGTGATTTTGATCTCCATCTTGAGCAATTCGCGTCGGCGGAAAGCACAACAACGGAATGCAGAAAGAAAAGGCGATGAACGTGCGATGTCGGAGAACGACGATGCACCGCCCCCTTTCATGGAAGATTTCCCGTTCGAGACGCAACTGGAGCAGATGATTCTACAGCAGGATGAAAAAGAGGACGTCCCGGTCGCTGAAGAACCAACACCTTCTGAATCGGAGAGCCCCGAGCCGGTTGTTGAGACGCTACGCCCCCAACCGCCTCCGGTCCCTGTAGATTCTCCAACCGGAAGGCGATCTGTCCCAGCGACATCACTGCTGAATTTGTCGCCACAAACTTTCCGTCAAGGCATCATTCTTTCTGAAATTCTGGGTCGTCCCAAATCGCGTAGCCGTCGGCAGTCAGCAGTCAGTCGTTAGTGAAGCGGTGGTTTGGTAACAATTCATCCTGTTTTGGCGTACGCCAAGGCACCAGCGCACCAAAACCCACCTCATCGAACCG
>JAAXHD010000357.1:0-22825 GCA_012271015.1 Candidatus Poribacteria bacterium
ATACCGACACGGTTTAGGATGTTGGGTTTCGCTAAACCTATCTACCCCAAGGATTCATTGAAGAACAGAACGCTGTGTATAGCGAAAATGGGCTTGTGGCTTTACCGCTCACCCCAACCTACATCCATATTTGTATTTCATTTTCCAACCCATGTTTAATTATCAAACTCACGTTCTTTAGCTGAAAACCGATAACCGATAACCGATAACGATTAAAAAGGAAAATTAAAAAAATGAAGCTTGGTGTTATGTCTGACAGCCACGACAATGTTCCAAACGTCGAACGCGCTGTCGCACTTTTCAATGAAATCGGTGTAGATCTCGTCGTCCATGCAGGCGATTTCATCGCCCCGTTTGCTATCGCTCCGTTAGCCGATTTAAACTGCCGCGTTGTCGGTGTTTTTGGAAACAACGACGGAGAACGCGTTGGCCTCGCACAGCGATTTGAAGCAATCGGTGAGGTGCATCCCAATCTTGCGAGTGTATCGCTTGGCGACAGAAACATTGCTGTGATGCACTATCCTGAACTCGCCATCCCGATCGCTAAGAGTGGCGATTACGACATCGTCGTCTACGGACACACCCACGAGATAGACATCCAAAAGGGGGAATCGCTCCTACTCAATCCTGGGGAAACAGGAGGATGGACGACGGGAAGAGCAACGGTTGCCGTTGTCGATCTCGAAACGCTTGAAGCAACAATTCACGAACTGTAGGGATGGTGTGGAAAAGATGAGATACAGGGATCTGTTCACACTACCGAGCGGAGAAGCACAGGAAAACTTACAGGCATTCGGGCGTAAAGCCCAAGCCTTTAGGCTTCGGGATATAAGCCCGCTAAGTGTTTGTGTCCATAAAATAAACTTGACATCGGGTCGGAAATGTGTTAGCATTAAGACTAACACTTGGACACCGCTTTCACCCTGCACGCTTGTGCAGGAGGTGTCCGCTACGGTGAAAGGTAGTCAAAAAGTGTTAGGTGTCAATACCACTGAAAAAGTATTTTGAGACCGTTGCCGCGTAATTGCACGAAAGTGTGGATCGGAGCAGAGGTCAAAGTCTGCACGTTGTATTGCGGTCTTCTTTCTTAACGTTTCTCTCTATTTTAGAGAGAGGTAGGCGGGGATAGCCAAGAACGTATCACCTTGATATGCCCAAGGGATTTTTTTGACCCAAGGGGAATCGCCTACGGGTGGAGACGGATGAAGACGGTGGACTCTTTGAGAACCCGCACTGTCTACGAAGCCGAAGCCCCAACCTTTAGGTTGTGGGTGCTATCACACCCACCAGAACCCAAGCGACAGTGCCTTATCTGGTCTGAGAATCATGAACACGCTGTCGCCTCTGTAGACGATGATATCCACCCGCAGGCAAAGCGTGTCTGGTTGGAATTTGAAGATTTTGATGTTATCTATGCTTACGAAAAGCACTGGAAAACAGGCGATTGGGAACTCGTTGAACGGAAAAAGGGGAATATCCCGTTAGTCAACAACGACCCTTTCAAGCCCGATAGTGAAAGCATCTTTCCTGTGAACAAATAGAAAACAGGGTAGCTGACAACAGTTTATTCAACATATCCCAAATCCCGCAACCGACCTTCCAGAATCTCCGTTTCCTCGGCTGTGGATTCTTGTGCCAATAGGTGCTGATAATTGGAATTCATCAAAATTTCATCGTAGATGTCCCGGAAACGATCTGGATTCTCACAGGCGAGATCCTCACCGCTCAGTACATGCCGATAGACGAACTCACCTGTCTGCTCATCTTCGCGGTAGAGATACTCGCCATTCGTCAGCGACCAGAGTCGCACGCCGTCCGAATACCTGTTAATTTCTACGTCATCGACAGTCGTCCGAGATGTCACGCGATGATGCGGCATTTCCAAGTTGTCCCGACTGAGGAACCCGATCCCGAAGAGACTATCCAACTCTGATAATACCAATCGGTTTGGGTCAATTTCCGATGGAGACAATAGGTCTCGTCCGTATCCGTGGTAGTCCACATCAATACCCGCAAGGTTCAGAATCGTCGGAAATAAATCAATCGCTGAAATCGGTGGTTTTGGGAATTCCAGATTTGTCACACCGGGGATATGCGCCAGCAGTGGCACGTGTAGCACGTTCTGGTTGAGTGTGCCGCCGTGATCGGTAATCTCTTCACAGATACCTTCGCCGTGATCGCCGAAAATAAAGACCGCCCAGTCTGAGAACTGAAGTTGCTTCAAGATTTCAACTAACTTGAATTCAAGTATATGCGTCGCAGCGGCGTAATAGAACCGCAATGCTTCATCTATCCTGCCATGATCCACAAGTGATTTGAGACTCGGTGCGCCTGGGATTCCACTCATACCGTAACCGCCGTGTGTATACCAGAAATGTAGAAAACAGAATTGCGGTACATCTGCGGGCTGCTTGAGTTGTGTAATCAAGTCCTCAAGTGAACCGAGGTGTTGCGCCTCCGACTTTGGGTCCACCGATGTAATGAACGGCTCAAAATCAAGAAAACGGAACACTTCCGGACGTTCAGAACGTCCCGTAATATGATAACCTGCGTCATTAAATATCTGGCATAGGTTCGGGATACCCTCAAACATCTTGAGATAGGTTTGTCCATAGACCCCGTGTTCAAATGGGTAAAGCCCAGTAAAGTAGGAGGTATGCGAAGGACGGGTCGCGGGTGCCGTTACGAAAAACTTCTTCGCGAGCGAGAAATCCTGCGTCAGCAGATCGAATTTCGGCGTATTGAAAAGAGGGTTCGTCCGACTGAGGGCATCGAACCGCCAACAATCAATTGAGATGAGTAGAAATTTATTGACCATGTTGGTTTCCATACTTCAATCCATTAAACGGGTGTTATATTGCCGTTCGGTATGCTGATATCCACTGAACAGATCGGGTTGAAAAGGAGTTGGTGTGTAGATGTAGACAGCATTGCTGTACGGATCGTAGAGGATAACCTCTTCGCGTGTGTCGCCGCAGACATCCGCAGGAAAACAGTGATACCATCCCATTTTTCCACCACTCGGTGGCGGCAGTTCAGGAAACGTCACCACCTTATCGCCCGCGCTATCGTAAAGCGCAGTCGGGCTGTAAATCAATTCGCAGGTTTCGTCTCCGTGCCAGCGGATAACTTCCAAGCCTGTATTGTTCGGTGTTTCATCGACGTTAAATCTGCTTTTAATTTCTCCATTGTTGTCTACCACTATCAGGTCCGTGTGATGTCCATTATAGCGGACGACCAAGGCATTCTCAGAGGTATTGGGTAACAATCTACCACATCGAATTTCTTGTCCATGCGGCACAATGTCAAAGCCGAGTGAGAGGATTGGATTGCCCTCGGCATCAAGTACCTGTCCGCCGCCAGAGAGGATAGCCCGATTCTTGCCGTTCCATTCAGAAACCAAAACCGAGTCCATGTTGTCGCCAAAAAAGTGATTCCAGAGGACCTTACCGTCGGCAGCGAGTCCAAAATTGCCGCCGTTAACTTCATCAAGTCCATCGCCATTAAAGTCGCCGACTGCCGGGATGTATGCGGAATGCTTCGGATAGCGGAACCACTCGTCTGTATACTGCCAGAGCAGTTCCAATGTGTGGTTAAAGGCAAGCAGATTTACCCCCACTTTCACGACAAAATCTTGTGGCTGTGCATTTCCACAGAGGTTGGCAATCATCAATCGCTGGTGGACGTAGTTGGAGATATGAAGTTCACCTTCAGCGTATGCATTACACTGACGTAACGCATCTGGGGCTGAGGTGTGTTTGATAGCACCTGTAGCACCATCTAAAATCATGAGACGAATTGCGGACAGATCCCATTTGCTCACTTCTGAAGCATCCGTATCTACCCAAAAACAGATGACCTCTGCTTGTCCATCGGCATCTATATCGTGAATAGCGACAGGACCAGGTCGATCGGGTGAAAGGGTGGTTAAAGTGGTATCCTTCGCGTCTGCATTGCTGATTTCGAGATGTTTGTCACCGACCGACCATAAGGGTTCGCCTTCCAGTGTGAACGCGCCGAGGAAACACGGATGAATGCCACCGAGCGATTTGTATACCAGAAAATCGACTGTTCCGTCGCCAGTCAGATCGCCGATTCGGATATCGCCGCCCCGTGCGGTTCCATCTGTTTCGTTCAGAAATGCATCTGGAATTGCGACCCGTTTATAAAGGTGTGCTGATTGTGAAGTATCCATCTTTAAACAAATGCCTTGAAAATCCCAACATAGAGGGCAAGTACCTTCTCTGGATCGGGACCCGTATAAGCACATTCATTGGAGATATAGCCTGAGAAACCGTTACGGTCGAGCCATTGGAACATCTGTCGGTAAAGGTCGAACGTCCCTGGTTCTTCCACTCGGTGTGTATGAACTGCAGTAATGTGCGGACCTACACGCGAAAAAAGAGGATCGATACTTCCCGCATCGCAACCGATGAATTGCGAATTGAAAACAAAGCCGACGTTCGGGAGATTCACGCCTTCGATGACTTCCATCGCCGAATCTGGATCTGTGAATGAGCCGTGCATTTCAATAGAAACAGTAATGTCTTTTTCAGCTGCATAAGCACCGAGTGCCTTGAGTCCATCAGTGACGTAACCCACAACAGCGTCTCGATTCTCCTCGGTATAGCGGTCCCCGAGCACTCGGACATGATCACAGCCCATAAATTCCGCCATATCAATCACGCGTGTAACGCGTCGGACGGTCTCCTCACGGTCGGCGGCGTTTTCGGAATGAAAATTTTGGCAACTCGTGAGTGAGGAAATAACAACATCACTTGCGTCGACCTGTGCCTTGAGTCCGTCCCAAGCCTCTCTTGGCGTATCCCACTCGAATCCGTGTTTCTGCTTGTAGTCCATTAACAATTCAACACCGTGATAGCCGGTGGCGGCGGCGGTGTCAAGTATACGTCCGAGTTCCCACTCTTGGCAGGTTTGATAGGTATTCAATGACCATTTGATACTCCCACAGCTAAAGCGGTGGGATTCTTGCTTCTGCATTTGTAACCTCCTGCAAGTGGAGGTCTTACACAAACTCCACAAGCGTTTTAGCTCTCCGCGTATCCCGCGGCGAGGTTTCTTAGATTGATTGCTGCATTTACGTCTCGGTCTATGGACATTCCGCAGTGACTACAATCATACTGCCTATCCGAAAGCATTAAGTTTTCTTTTTTATGCCCACAAGAACTACAATTCTTACTGCTTGCGAAAAACCTGTCAGCTTGAACAATCGGAATACCCAGTGACTTGACTTTCGTCTTGAGTTTCTCAAGAAACCCACCTAACGCTGCATCAGATAACGCCTTTGCCAACTTCCTATTCTTGAGTAGGTTCGTGATCTGTAGCGTCTCAATGCCAACACGACTCGCGCCGATAAGAATGTCAGTTGTTGCTTTATGGTGAGCGTCTCTTCGGATACAAGCAATGCGATAATGGAGGCGTTCCACTTTTCGCTTTTGCTTATACCAGTTTTTAGACAAGAACACCTTTCGACTTAACTTGCGTTGCTCACGTGCTAACTTTCGCTCGTAGCGTTTGAGAGGTTTCGGGTTCTCATATTTCGTTCCATCATCCAGCGTTGCGAGTGTCGAAATGCCTACGTCTATGCCGAGGGTTGGGTAGATTGAGCGTTCAATCTCATGAGGTGTTCCAACTTCGACTTCAGACGCATACCAATCGAAAAACTCCGACGACGCTGGACATCGGCGGATCGGCGGTTGCACTTCTACGGATACAGACGCAAACCAGCGATGGGCCGTCCTTGATATCGTAACGGATACAATTTTTCCACGAAAACGCAATGCCTCAAAGGTCTTTATCCAACCGATTTTGGGCAACTTGATACGTTTGCCTTCCATACGGACGGCTTGCTCGTCTGTCGTGTAAGAATGCTTACAACCTCGCCTTTTGAGCCTTGGAAACTTCGCACGCTTTGCTTTCCAATTGTCGATGGCAGAACCGAGGTTGTGGACGGCATACATAGCAGCACGCTGATCTTGGGCTTGCGTCCAATCAAACGCTTTCTTTTTCTTATTAAAGCGTTTGTTCAGGTCATACATAGACAAGAAGTTATCCGATGCAAGTTCGGCTTTAAAATCAGACAAGGCAGAGTTGTAGGCAAACTTCGCATAACCGCATTGCTGGTAAAACCACGCAAGCTGATCACGATTCGGATCTAAGGCAATTTTGTGAGTCTTTATCATGGGATATCTCGTATCTCGCTTTAACTCCTACGCAGTGAGTTGGCAGTCACGTAACCAAGAGATTACGCTGCGTATGAGCACCACAAGATACTATAATTATACCACATTTTACCCGCGTTTGTGAAAAAAATCACGGGACCCACGCACGAACCACGTAGGACCGACCCAACGGGCTAAGTTTTCGTTAAGAGTAAAACACTTAGCTAAAAATTATTCTTCTGACCGCTGACTGCTGATTGCTGACCGCTATTCCTGTATTGGAATCGGAAACCAGAGCCCCCCTGTTTTCGTCGTTAACGCTCTAT
Source organism: Candidatus Poribacteria bacterium (assembly GCA_012271015.1). Taxonomy (GTDB): domain Bacteria; phylum Poribacteria; class WGA-4E; order WGA-4E; family WGA-3G; genus WGA-3G. Next base: position 6,509 of record JAAXHD010000357.1, read on the forward strand.
GCGTCGTATGATTGATGCCGATAACATCTACGGTGATGTTGTTCTGAAAGCACTGTGCTAACACCTCTGGTAGCGTGTAAGACCCCTTGCTTGCTTCATCGGTGACAAGAATGAACCGACGGTTCACGCCTTCGCGAAAATTGACGCGGCGGATCGTCTTTATGATCGCGTTGTGTGCCCGTTCATCACCTGCAGCAGCAACAACATGCGAAGTCAAGAGCCGTTTGTACTTCTCACTGTCTCGCGTTTGCGGATGGATAATCGTATCGCCTTCAAGGTACCTAAAGATAACGATGCCGAGTGTGAAATCAATCCCTTTTTCTTCAAACACCGATACCATCCGATTCAGTTGCCTGCCGACTGCACGGATATTATCTATCATGCTCCCACTAATGTCAAGCAGAAAAACGAGATCAACAGCAGTTTCGGTTTGGCTGTCAGCGACACTCTCCGCGATACCCTCTAATGCTTCTCCCATCCGTGCATCTCTGTCAATTGGTGGTGCCGGGCTATTATCCGTCGCTGTGTTCAGCGTAGTCTCTCCTTGGACGGTTTTGGGCTTGGGAGCGATTGTCGGAGCCTGTGCATTTGCAGTCGCAATCGTTTTCCATGCAAGGGTCTCTGTAGTCTGTTCGCGCAGAGATGTCTCAGCCATCGGTAACCGGGCATCTGTCCTCAGCACGGGAATAGAGGCACTGGACGCGGTTGGCGGTGCCGAATGCGTCAGTTTTGCAACGTTTTGGTTAAGAGTGGGTGAGGTTTTTGAACCCGTAGGCGTTGACCGCCGCTTAGCCGGCATAGAACGCTTGCGAGTACTACTTACGTGAAAACGTTGGAGAGATGCCACTGAGATGGCTTCCGAAGTAAGCGGTTCCGAAGGTTGCATCTGTTGATACCACTGAATATAACTGAGACCTATAATTCCTGTCGCAATGGCATGTAGCACCAACGAAAATAGAAACGCTCGCCGGGTTTTCCTGCGTCTATGGTATCTGGAGTACTGAAATTTATCTGAATAGGTTGAATAGATATTGAGTGGCAGCATTTTTTAATGTATCGCTTGCAGTGCGTTCCCACTACAAAATTAAGATCGTTCCCTGATTCCCATCAACTTCGAGCATCTGCCCGTCAACGATACGGCGAGTTGCGTTCGGGATGTTCGCGACCGCAGGCACACCATATTCTCTGGCAACAACTGCACCGTGTGACAAGATCCCACCACGCTCCATCACCAATCCCGCTGCATGCAAAAAAAGCGGTGTCCATGCCGGATCGGTTGACGGACATACCAGAATGTAATCTCTGTCAGATGGGCACGCATCTGACGGGGTCAAAAGCACACGGGCTTCTCCTGTCGCAACACCCGCTGAAACACCCACTCCTGTGAGTGTATCAACCGCTTCGATTGATGTTGAGCCACCAATCTGATCCAACGCATCACTGAAAATGACATCTGGGACCTCAATCTGTATGACCAATTCACGCCTCATTTTGCGTGTGGTGATGGCATTGCTGAGAGCCTCACCGTTTATGAGTTGTCGTAATTCATCTGGTATGAGATAAAAGATGCCACCATCGAGTTGATAACGGCGATCCAATTCAAGCAGAGAGCGTCGGATCTGTTCATAGCCGAGCATTAGGTAAAATTTCGCCGTCTCCCTAAAAGGCATATATGTTCTCGCGAAGTCCAGTTCACTCTCAATCTGTTTTCTTAAACCCGTTTTATTTCCGAGGCGTGTAGTGAGTTCCTTTTCTGCGGATTCACGTTGCTTTATCTGTTGCTTCGGACCATTATCCGTAGGAAATAAGGATTCTGTGGGAGGGGTTTGTAACCCCGATTGCTGGAAAGAGGCAATAATCTGTTCTATATAGGTAGTATCTTCGCGCCAACGAGGCTGTGCTAATTCAAACTCGTCAACGGCGCGATGTCCGTAATCTTTTAGGAAATCGGTAAGGGTCATCTCTCCTGTTGCCACTTCCCACAATTTCGACGCCAGCCGCGGGTGGGAAACCTGCGAGACAATGGTTTCAACCGTGAGATTGCCAGCAGTTTCACTAATAAGTCTGTTCACAAGGATTTTAGTTTCTGTTTCACTGAAGCACTTCTGAAGTGCCGCCTCCAATCGTTGAAGTGAAAACCCCGCAAGGAGTGTAGTCGTAAGGGCTTTCGGTGCGAAGTCGTCCAGTGTTTTGACACGCCATTCTTCGAACTTCGTCACTAATTCCACATCTGTCAGGTCTGAATATGGAATATCTCGTTCTGCTTCTACTTCCTCCTGAAACGCTGGGAACACCTCTTCAGTTAACAATCGGGCAAAGTCGGAGCGGTACTTACGTAGACGCATCTCTGCTCTGCTCATACGAATGATATGGAGCGGCAGTTTCAACCAAAATGAGGCGTTACTCCGCGTAATATCAGTTTCTGCCTGCGCATACATCGCTTCTTGTGGATTTTGCTTCACGGCGTTAAAATCATGAGCGAAGGGAAAGCCGTCGAAGTGGAGTTCCGCCTCACGGTTCAAATTAACGTAAATTCGTCCGCAAATCAGGTCGAGAATCCCCTCATTGTTGACCCGCTCACTTGGATAAAACCCCAAGTCTCGATACGCTTTACCTAATCCACCGGCACCCGACATGAATTGCTTCATGATCTCCCACGTCATCGGGAGTGGAGCCGGGAGGACCTCCGCGAGGTTGTGATGACACCAGACAGTACCATTGACCTCAGCCCGCGCCGCCAATATCTCAATCTCTTCCTGACGAACTTTCTCAACAACTTCTTTTAATCCTGTAGGAGTGAGCTCCTGCTCGCGATGTGTAATAGATTTCCGCGGTGTAGTAATGTAACGGGACTGCAACAGCACAAACTGCCCGTCTGCGAGTGCCCATTCAATATCCATCGGTTGTCCATAGTGGGTTTCAACTTGCCTACCAAGCTGCGTAAGTTCCTTCAGTTGTGCGTCCGTTAGACTCGGAACATCTTGCTGCGTAGCGGGCACCTCACTTACGCCAGCGGCAGTTACCATTTCGCACTTCGTGGCGACGTTTCTTTCCAAAAATTCGCCTGTTTCCCGCGACACTTGAAAACTATCAGGTGTGATAGCACCCGATACAACCGACTCACCCAACCCCCAATTCGATTCAATAATAGAGGCATTCTTATTGAAAGGAGCGACGGTAAAAAGAACACCAGAGACATCTGCTTCGCACATTTCTTGAATGACGACTGCCATTGCCAATCCTTCATTAGCGATTCTCTGCGTCTGCCGATAAGCGATGGCTCGTTCCGACCAGAGTGATGCCCAGCACGCTTTGAGCGCGTCTAAAAGTTCTTCGGGGGTTACATTCAGAAACGTATCCTGTTGCCCCGCGAAACTCGCTTCTGCCAGATCCTCCGCTGTGGCACTGGAACGCACTGCAAACGTAGTTGTCCGCAATTTTTCTTGCGCCGTCTGGATTTCTGCGATGAGCTTTGGCATCAGTTCAATATCTTTGATGCTTCCTTCATTCTGTTCCGATAGACCTTGAACAGATAGGCGATAGGCATCCGTAGTGACACAAAAACCATTCGGCACTGAGAACCCAGCCCTCGTCAGTTTTCCGAGATTCAACCCTTTTCCGCCGACGCGAAGCAAGTCAGTATCATCAATTTCTGAGAAGTGTTTGATAAATGGCATGCGCTTAGATTGGTCTGTGTGAGGTAGAAGCAAGTGAAGATAGTATATCAGAATCTATCTGCCGAATGCAAATGGGTTTGGGAAGATGCAGAATTCCTTTTGACAAATCCCCGTAAATTCGTTAAACTGCAGAAAAATGTTTCAGCGCGCGATCGAAATTCTCACTTTAATCGCTTCTGCTGCCGTGCAGTGGCTCTTTTACCAGAGACGTTTGCCGGGGGATTTCGCACCTGAACGAATCCTCGTTATCAAACTTGATCATCTCGGAGATGTCCTGTTAGCGACACCGGTATTTTCCAATCTCCGTCGGAGGTATCCAGATGCTGAACTGCACGCGCTCACTGGGGCATGGAGTCGCGTGGTTTTGGAGAAGCATCCTGATGTCAATAATGTTGTAGAATACGATTCACCCGCTTTCTGCCGTACAGGGCAGCCGACATCGCTCAGAAAAACGTTTAATCTCTATCGCCAGTTACGCCGCCAAAAATACGATCTGATGGTGGAACTCCGCAGCGATTGGTGGACTGTCTGGTTTGCGTTCTTGCGGCTCACACCGAAACGACTCAGTCGTGCCGCCCTGCAAGTTGCGAACAAATTGGGTTTTGCACAATTCAGTGGGCCCCACGAAACGACGCGTAACCTTGATGTCTTAAGGCAAGCAGATATCCCAACGCCCTTGCGAACTGCTATCTTCTCAGTAACAGCGGAGGATAAGAAATGGGCATCCGATTTCCTTGCTACATATCAGATTGAGAGGCAACATCCGCTGATTGCTATCCATCCCGGTTCTCCGATTGCACTGAAACGGTGGTTGCCTGAGCGGTATGCAGAATTAGCGGATTGGCTGATTGCCCAAAAACGGGCACAAATCCTATATGTCGGCGTGGAGGATGAAATACCGATCATCACCGAGATACAAGCACGCATGCGAGGAGAGTCAATCAATATCGCTGGCAAAACAACATTGACACAATTGGCATCAATTTTGCATACATGCAATGTGTTTATTGGCAACGATAGCGGTCCGATGCATCTCGCTGCAGCGGTTGGTGCCCAGACGATTGGACTGTATGGTCCTGGTGATCCGACCCGTTTCGGGCCAGCGGGTGAAAAGTGTCAGACGATTCGACGGAGATCAGACTGCCCATGTTTAGGGGAGGTCTGTCGATTCGGAAAAACGGGATGTATGTCCGAAATTCGGGTTACTGATGTGATTCAGATCCTTGAAGCGGCTGCATACTTGCCGAAAATTGGAAAAATTGACCCTGAACAGCGAATACGCATCGGCGGTAACAAATTAACTTGACATATTTTTGTAAAGAAGTTATAATATGTCTTAAACAACATCCGTAAAATGATCGTCTTATCCATTAAGCATCTGGTTCTTGACTTATGTGCATTTAGAGAATTGGGAAGGACAATTTTTGGATGTAATTGGACAATATTGGTTTGCAAGCGATGTGATGAATCTAAAGGAGGAATTTAGAAAAATGCAATCGAGATTAACGTGGCTCATGCTTGTTCTCTTTGCAGTAGGCATCATGAGTGTCAGCATTGTAGGGTGTGGTGGCGACACCGAGGAAGAGTCCGCTGAAAAGCCGACAGAAAGCTCCTCATCCGCGAGTTCTGATACACCAGCAGTTGCTGCGAGACCGCCTATTGACTTCGCAGCAGAAAAAGCCGCAATCCAAGCGGTTTATAGTGAGTTCTACAAAGCCTTTAACGACAATGATCTCAAAGCCATTGGGGAGACCTTCCGGACGAATGATGCCAAGGTTGCCTTCGGAACAATCTTTGCCGGAAATGAACCCGTGCCAATCGCCTTCGGGTGGACAAATGTTAAAGTCGCTATCGAAGGTTTATGGATCGGTATTGGGACGAAGGGGTCTAAATGGGGTCGGGACGATGTGTTGAAGGATTTCTGGATTCGCTATAAAGGCAGAAAATTGGAAGCCTCCGCAATAGGTTACAACTGCTACAAAGGCTCGTTTCCCGGAGAAACGACCCTCTATCTGATGAAAGAGGAAAAGGATGGGTGGAAGATCCACGAGTTGGATAGCAGCACGGAAAATAACCTTGGCATCTTTGGCTTTCACAAAGGTAAACCCCGGCTTAAGGAGGCAGGCCGCTTCTTTTCGACGGATGCCGACAAAGTCCCCGAATAACGTTCCGTACGTCTTGTTGAAAGTTGCCCCTTTTTGTGCAGTGTTAAATGGGGCTGCCCCTTTTCGTGCAGTTTAATCCATTTGATGCAGGGATTCATCGCTAATTCAGTATTTTCGCATTGGCACGGAAATTGCACATATTCCTGCATCAACAACTTTCTTTTATTTTTTGTAGGATACGCAAATACCCCTTGGAGGTAATAACGAATGAGTGCAAAAAGAACCTCAGGTGCCTTTATGACTTCATTGGTACTTCACGCGGTCATAGCGTTCATTGCTGGCATTTATCTCGTCACGCAAACTGAACAGTTCAAAGATCTCGTGGGTGCTGAAGTGCTCCAACCCAAAGAGCCGCCGAAGCCTAAGGTCCGAAAACCTGTTGTAAAGCCTGTTATTAAGCCGACGGTTCCCACGCAGAACACCGTTGTCGTCGAACAGGTTCAAGTACAACCTCGTGTAACGACTGCGTTTGTTGCCAAGTCGAATTTCCAACCGCAGACAGTACTCGAATTTTCAAACCAAACCGTCAAAGTGGATGCCCCGATTAATCCGAATATACCGAGAGTGGTTACGCCGAACGCACCCGCGCCGACAGTTGTAACACACGCCGATTTACCTGTTTCGGATGCTCCCGGTGCCTTGGCGTTCTCCGCACCCGTCGCAACTGCGCCTTCCGCTGGACCGGCTAACATCGGTCGTGGTGTCGCAGGTAGCGTCGTGCAGGTGAAAGTCGCTTTTGAACGTCCACCCGGACTCGCAATGGTTGAAAACGTCGGTGCCGCACGCGATGCTCTCGGCGATGTCGTTGAAAACATTACCCTTGGTAACGTTGAAGTGCCACCCCTGCCCAGAGGCGAACCCGGTGGACGCGTTATCGGTAAAGGTAAGGACATCCGCGGTGTATTCCGTTTCACACGGATCCGTCACAGTCTCTCTGACTGGTGGGCTGATGCTTCTTCCCTCAACGCATTGACGAAGTGGCTCAATGAACGTACGAAAATCAAAACCGACATGAACGTTGAAGGTGGTGCATTGAAACTTACCGATGCCAACCTCTTCAAAACACCCTTCGTCTTTATGACAGGACATGATCCGTCACTCACCCGTTCTCGTAACTTGCTCGGACGGCAGTATGGTGGTGGTAAAATGGATAGCCGTCTCACCGAGACTGAAGCCGCTGGTATGCGTCGGTATCTCGTTGAAAAAGGTGGATTCCTCGTCTTTGACGACTGCGGTGTAAACGCTCCTGCGCAAGCGATGATTCGTCTCTTCCTCGCACAGATGCGTTACGTCATGCCTGAGTATCAGATTGAACGTATTGCTAACGAGCACGAGATTTACGATAACTTCTATGAAATGGGTGGTCCCCCTGTCGGATACGACATCTTCTGGTGGGGCACACGTCCGCCGAAACGGAACTTCCTTGAAGGCATCTCCGTCGGTGAAAAGTTGTCGGTTATCATGGTGCGTCGTGATTACATGTGCGCAATGGAGTCTGTCAGTCTCCCGACACGTAGTGTCCACTATTCACCCGGTGTCTATCGTTTCATGACGAACGTTGTGGTGTATGCGTTGACGCATGGTCAGATTTCTGACTACTCCGGTTATGTGCCTGAAGATACGTTAGCTCAGAAAGAACTTCCGACGAGCGCACCTGAAGCTGCGAAGGTCGGCGGTTTCGAGTAAGATTTTTGTATCTAAATATTTTGTTAGGGTTGTTTGGTTATCCTCTAAGGACAACTGAACAACCCTACATATTGCAACCGAACTCTCTTCCCAGCACCCCTAATCTTCCCCAACAGCAATTTCTTCCTACAGTTCAGATTAGGTAATAATACCATGTTTCTGATACTTATTTGACGAGAATTGATCGCCAACCTTATGACGTTTCGGTTCCTCGTTGCGATGGTTGTCACACTGTCGTTGGTTGTTGCGAATACCGTTGTCCTGATTGCCGATTACGAACGCCGTCTGACAAGTTACGATACCGCGGTGAAGGAACACCATCAAAGGTTTTTAAGAAGGGCAAGGACCTATTCGGAAATAGACGGAGAAATCCGCGTAGACCGACCCCCCAACCCGCTGAGCATTTTCAACGCAGGTTTAGATCGACGGCTCGGCAACTCTATCACTGTCAAGTATACCCTTGTCCCAACCCTTTGGGATACCCGATCACACAGTGCCGATAATCCTTTCCTTTAAACGCTCAGGTTGCCCAGATTCAACTTGCGAGATCCATAACCCGTATATCACCTGCGTCAAATGTCCAATACGCCATCGAATCCCTTGCCGGGACAGGGTTCACACGGCACCTTCAATTCTTGGAGCAGGTGCGCCGATACGCCGGTGAATTCAGAGCATTTCTTGTTGAAACCGATCGTACCGATCCAGAAAGCCCACACGCGATTGGTCCCAAGGAAGGCACCTCACAAAAGCCCGTGCACTTTGAATCAATCCCGAAATTTGAAGATCACATTAGTTCCAAGGGTGCCTATAACGCCGCAGTTACAGACATCCTGTTATTACTCCTATTTTTTCCAGTGTTATTCGCGGGGGCGTTCCTTTCCTTCATCCATGCTGATGTTTAAAGAACCCTCCAATCCTAAAATTGACACCTATGGGGTGTTTACTAAATCTTTCTAACAATAGGAGTAAAGACAGTGATAGACCTTCGTAATGTGTTGAGAACTTCAGCAACTGTCCCAGTACAGGCGGATTGGGATCCAATCGAGAGTACAGCAAATAACCTGCATTGGGCAACAGAAGAAAAGTTTAATCGATCCAAGGCACAGTGGCAAGAGCCGGTGGATATGGCGTGGGAACAGTGGTTGGAATTGTTTAGTCCCGGACCCGCACATCCACTGAAGCACTACAACACGGCGGATTTTCAAGCCTTTCTTCCGCCATCAACCGTCAACGTCGGAGATGTCTGGGACTTGGATCCAGAGAGGATGCTCCCGTTTCTGCGCCAGTTTCATCCCAGTGCAACAATGGATGTCGGATATGGTCGAAACGGAGCGAAAGCGTGTTTACGGGCACTTTCATCTGAATATGCTGATATTGCCTTCCGAATTCATGCGCGCTTCATATTGGCCGCGTCCGTCGGTGCCTATTTGAGACCAGCACAATTTGCTGGACATCTAATAATCAATCGCGACAGCGGAACGGTTTGTCAATGGACGCTATCGCTTCCCAATCGCAATAGTAATGTAGATATGGGTGCTTTTGGAACTCACGATATAGGGTTTGTTCCGCGTATGGAACTCAGCAGTTTACCAGAGATGCAACCGGAATCGATGACTTGGGAAACCGCTATCACTGCGCAAGAAGCCGATAGAAAATTTCAGAACGCACTCTACAAGTTCGCTGAAATTGGATGGACCCCGATTGAAGATGCGGTCGAACTCGCGAAAGCATCGAACCGTCCGATTCACGCGGTGCTTTTGTTTGGTGTCCTTGACGATGAGTCCTGCTGAGGGACGGGCAAAGTTTTGGGAGCGGGTCCGCTCTCCTCACAGAAAATTATTGAATTGCTGAACACACACTTTGTGAACGTCTGGGTTCTGCACAGGGAGTTACCCGAGTTACAAACGGGTGCCAAAGGAGTATTAGCGGCTGCCTTGGCAACGAAACTTCGACGGCATTACTCCGATTCTGTGGACATCCTGACTCTTACCCCCGAATTGGAAGTGATTGACCATCTGCCCAGCAAAAGATTATTGCATCCCGATTATCTACCCCGCAGTGAGCGAATACCCCGATATTTAGAATTGCTAACGTCATCTGTAGGAGTGGAAGTTGCGGCACAAAAGCCGAGGAAACATGGAAAGCACGGTCTATCCCGTAGACTTGCCGAGGCGTATGAAAAATTTGGAGAACCGGCACCTGATTTTTCTACAACAGATCTTGATGGTAAATCCATTTCACTCCAACAATATCGTGGGAAAGTCGTCTTACTCGATTTTTGGGCGGTCTGGAACGGCTTCTGCATCGGAGAGATGCTGAGGATCAAGAAGATTTACGATACCTACAAGGATCAGGGATTTGAGGTCATCGGGGTGAGCCTTGACACCGATGAAGCGAAGTTGCGAAGTTACCTTGAGGAAAAGGACATCCCGTGGCGACAGATTTACAGTGGTCTGGAACGCCAAAGTCCCCTCGCGCAGCGGTATGACGTTCGTTCTATTCCGGCACGGTGGCTTATTGATAGGGATGGCAAGTTGATTGCCCATGAAGCCACGCACAAGTTGATCTCCCCTAAAGGTAGGGAGGCAGATTTAGAACAGTTGATAGCAGAGGTAGTGAAGGATAAACCTGAGAATCGGTAGCCATGTCTACCCATAAGGAGGGAAAAGACCAAATGAAAGTAATTTCGACCTTGAGAATCGTATTGAGTTCGCTGGTCGGTTTCGCTAATGCAGAAACAGCGAAACAGGACGAGAAAAACATTGAAATCTGCCCCCGAAACTTGACTACTATCGGTAAAGTGATTCAAGCCTACCACAATGAACGCGGTGATTTCCCTAAGTGGCTTTCAGAACTTTATCCCAAATACTTACCAGACGCGAGCCTCTTGTTGTGTCCGGCGGATGAAGAAGGCGGGAAGTCAGCTTATCCTATCAATTTGGAAAGCCTGTCCCCGACTTTTCCGCAACCGACCTTGACGGTCATCCGATTTCGCTGGAGCAATATCGCGGGAAAGTCGTCTTACTCGACTTTTGGGCAGTCTGGTGCGGTTTCTGTGCCTTAGAGATGCCGAATGTCAAAAAGGTTTACGACACTTATAAAGATCGGGGATTTGATGTTATTGGTGTCAGTCTTGATAATGAAAAATCGGAACTACAGGACTACTTGAAAAAGAAGGATATTCCTTGGTGCCAGGTCTTCAGCGGTGCGGTATGGGGGGACCCCGTTGTACAACAGTATAAGGTTACCGGTGTTCCAGAACCATGGCTCATCGCCAAAGATGGCACACTCATCTCGACCGATGCCAGAGGAGCAGCGTTAGAACATTTGGTGTCGGAATCACTCAAGGACACACCTATGAACCAATAGTCATATTTACTGAAACGGTGAGGTTAGGAAACCGCGCCTTCCGCAACACTGATAACCGATAACCAATGAAAAAAGTGGATATTGCATGCTGAGTTATGCTATCATAAAGAGCACAAAAACTCTGACTGAGGTGATAAATTGAAACTCGGTGTATCCACCTATTCTTATTGGCATTTCGAACCTGAACGGGTACCAATTGAGCACGTTATTGAGGAAGCCGCACGACTCGAACTCGACGGTGTTGAAATTTTACATCAACAGATGGCATCCGAAGCCAATCCGTATCTTCAGAAACTGAAACGACTCGCATTTGTTCATGGGCTTGATCTCTACGCGCTCTCCATCCATCAAGGCTTCGTTTCGCCAGACGAAGCAACACGGCAAAAGAATATCAATCACACCATCCACTGCATCCGATTGTCACACGAACTCGGTATCCCGTCAATTCGCCTCAACTCAGGGCGGTGGGGGACTGTTCCCTCTTTCGATGAGTTAATGAAAACCGAAGGTCAAGAACCAACACTCCCCGGACACACAGAAGACGAGGCGTTTGAGTGGGTAATCGCCGCCATCGAAAAGTGTCTTCCAGATGCTGAAAAATACGGGGTTGTTCTTGGACTCGAAAACCATTGGGGGCTAACTTGCACACCTGAAGGCGTCAATCGTATCGTCTCTGCGATCGACTCAGACTGGCTGAAGGTGACAATGGATTGCGGGAATTTCCTTTCAGATCCGTATCAAAAACTGGAACAGATTGCAGATGACGCAGTGCTTGTGCATGCCAAAACCTATTACGGTGGGGGTGAATGGTATACATTGGATTTGGATTATGCTAAAATAGGCAATATTCTGACAGAAGTCGGATTTCAGGGGTACATATCCATTGAATTTGAAGGGAAGGCAGATGCTCATACCGGGGTCCCACAGAGTGTAGCAATGCTCCGTGATGCCCTTCCCCGATAGGATTGGAGAATTTTCTAATGTTCAGAAAAATTGTAATACCAATTTTGGCTTGCGCACTGCTCGGAATGGTAGGAGGACTCACAACAATGGCAGATACTGGAGAAATGGCGGGAGCAACGAACGCTTCGGAAACTTGGCGCGCCTTACAACGCCTACAGACAACCGCCACCGTCCTACACACCGTCGCGCATCCTGACGACGAAAACGGTGCGTTGTTGACGTGGCTCAGCCGAGCACGCGGTGTCAGAACGGGATTATACTCAACCACGCGTGGTGAAGGGGGTGCCAACCTTATCGGACCCGAATTGTTTGATGCCTTGGGTATCGTGCGAACCGAGGAGCATCTCGCGGCTGTGCGTTACTACGGTATCGACCTCTTTTTTAGTAGTGCTGTCGATTTTGGTTATTCCAAGCGACTGGACGAAACTCTGGAAAAGTGGGACTATCAGATGCTTTTGGAAGATATGGTTCGACTCATCCGTCTCTATCGTCCCGATGTTATCATCTCTCGGTTTCAGGGCAACCGCCAAGATGGACACGGGCACCACCAAGTATCAGGAGTTGTAACTTTGGAGGCATTCCGTACCGCAGGTGATGCGAATCGATTCCCAGAACACCTCGCCGAAGGACTACACCCTTGGCAACCGAAGAAACTCTATATCACGCGTTCCAGATGGCGACGCAGTAACACCGAGACACCTGATACACCTGTGCTAAAGATTGATACAGGCGAATATAATGCCTTGTTAGGACTCTCATACTCCCAAATTGCACGTCAGGGGCTTAGTTTCCAACGTTCACAAGGTGTTGGTCAGACCCGTGCATCCAAGGGTTCTGCTGTTACAGAACTACGCTTAATAGATTCGACCCTTACTGAACAGCGAAAATCCGAGGAGACTCTCTTTGACAGGATTGACACGACAGTTATGGGCATGGCGAAGTTAGCAAACGCATCTGCGTTGGACGCAGAATTCAAGCAACTTCAGGAAAGCGTTGATGCCGCAGTCCGTGATTATGATGCCCGGCACCCTTGGTCAGTCGTCCCGCATCTCGCAAGCGGGTTAAAAGCGACTCGCGGCATAATCGAAAACGTCCAACGTATAGACCTTGATGACGACACTCGATCGCATCTTCTGTTCCTACTTCGAAATAAAGAACAGGAGTTTATGACCGCCGCAAATGCTGCCCTCGGTTTGTCTTTAGAGGTACTGGTTCAGCCGACAGCGGGAACCCGTTCATCTGAAACCTTTGCCGTCGCAATTCCCGGACAAAAGTTTTCAATTGGAATGCGGATGGTGAATCCCGCTCCGGTTACAACTGAACTCGTCAATACCTCGCTCAATGCCCCTGAAGGCTGGAGTGTACACCGTGTCCAGGAAGAGTCGGATCGACGAGAAAACATAACACCTATACAGACGAACGAACCCATCTCTGTTATGTTTGAAGTGGAAGTGGCACGGGATGCAGATTACACGCAACCTTATTGGACCCGTGCCTCTGAGTACCACGATGCTGTCTATACACTGAAACGTCCGGAATTTCGCTTTCTTCCTTTCGCACTGCCTGAGGTCAATGGTGTTGTAACCTATCGTGTAGATGGGGTAGACTTTACGCTGGCGCAACCCGCACAAACAGTTTCAATTAACAGACCGTGGGGCGAAAGACGGCGTTTGCTAACGGTCGCTCCTGCTATCAGTGTATCTGTTTCACCGCGTATCGGTGTGATCCCGATCTCTGAACCCGATGTGGCAAGTGAGGAAACAACATTTATTGCAACAGTGGAGATGCTAAATAACGTAAAGGGTCCAGCAGAGGGGGTGCTTCGGCTCGAATTGCCAGACGGGTGGCGAGCATCACCTGAGAACGAACCTTTCGCTTTTACGCACGAAGGGGCAAGCAAAACGTTTTCTTTTCAGGTGTTCGCTAAGAATGTCGTAGCCGGCGCGGAATATACAATTCGGGCGGTCGATACACACAGCGGCGAAAAAAATACCACCGGCTATCAGGTGATTGATCATCCGGACCTTGAACCGCGGCACCTATATCGACCTGCTGTCATGACGCTTCACAGCATTCCACTCAAAGTCCCTTCGGATTTGAGTGTCGGCTATATCATGGGGGTAGGCGACAGAATGCCCGAGGCTCTGCAACAGATCGATATTGACGTGGAGATGCTCGGTAGAGAGGAACTCCGCACCGACGATCTGAGTCGATTCGATACGATTCTCGTTGGTATCCGGGCGTATGCCGTTCGACAGGACCTGATCGCCTATAATGGCAGGCTCCTCGATTACGTGCATAAGGGTGGCAACCTCATCGTTCAATATCAGACCCCGGAATTTGATGCCGCTCCGTTTGGTCCCTATCCTTATACGATGGGCAGACGACCGGAGGAGGTCTCCGAAGAGTACGCACGAGTAACGATTTTGATGCCCGACCATCCGATCTTCCATCATCCGAATCAGATTACAGCGGCTGATTTTGAGGGGTGGGTCGAGGAGCGCGGTTCTAAATTCCTTACCGAGTGGGACCCGAACTATCAGGCACTCCTCACATGCAACGACCGTGAGCAGGAGCCGCAACACGGCGGATTCCTCACCGCGAAATACGGACAAGGCACTTACACTTATGCCGCTTACGCCTTTTATAGACAACTCCCAGCAGGGGTAGCGGGTGCGTACCGCCTTTTCATCAACATGCTAACGCTTGGTAAATAAGCGCAAGGTAACCTTGAAGAAAGTCGCATCAATTCGCATTCCCGACATCTTAAAAGTAGTAGGCACGCTCCGCGTGCCGTCCACTGCTTCTGTAGGGAAACTCCCATTCCCGACTCCCACTAAGCTTCTTCCCACGGTGCCACATCGCCAACTGGCTGTGGTGCCGGGAAGCGGCTCTCAACGTCAACAGGTCTCCCTACATCCGACGATTCGATGATTCGTTCGCATACCTCTAACGCATGCCGTGCTTGCGCGCCGTTACAACGCGGGTTCCGGTCAGATCTGATCGCGTCCGCGAAATCCGCAACCCCTTTGCCCCAATCTAATCCGGTAAAGGCTTTCGGTGGTGAGGGTTCGTCTTGCCATCCATCTCCGGGCGTAAATTTTTGGATACCACGTCCATCATCGTGTGCTTGAAGCGAGAATCCGCCTGCGGTGCCGTGAATCTCATAAGGCGGGATTTCAGAAGCAACTGTGAAACTGTGGTAAATGAACCCATGGGCCCCGTTCTCAAATTCCAGCACAGCAAATCCGTGATCCTTCTCGTTCACCTCAAATTCAGTGCCTTGACGCGGTCCTTGGTGTAAAGTCCGTTTTGGAACAGCGACCCGCGCGAAACCGTGCACCGTTTTAACCGGCGCAATCATCGTTGTCATCGCCGTTAACGGATAAGGCGCGACGTCCCGGAACGGCCCGGCATGCATCAGAAACGCATCAGCACTCGGGTGCCAGTGTTCTAAAGGACCTCCGAAGTTCCCGATCGCTGAAATCACATCCCCTATCTCACCCTCACGAATCCGTTGCCAGACGTTCTGCTGGACGTAGCCGAGAATCGCCGATGGGGCGCAGGCGAGTCTTAAACCCATCGCTTCCGCTGTTTCCACGAGTTCATTCGCCTCGTCTGTACGGATAGAAATCGGTTTCTCGGAATAGACATGTTTTCCAGCCTTCAAGGCTGCCAATGAAACCGGGTAATGAGAAATATGAAGCGTCAAATTTACAATCGCCTCTACGTTTGGATCGTTCAAGACTTCCTCAAGTGATTTGTAGACGTGTCCCCCGCTTCGCGCTGCCAGTGCTGAGGCGCGGGTTTCGTGTTGGTCATAATAGCCGATGAGTTCAATGCGATGTGGGTACGCTTGGCAACGGGGTTGATAGCCCCCTACGGATATCATGCCGCACCCAACAATCACCGTGCGAAGTGGAGTCGTATTAGACATTGAATGTGCCCCTTTCGTTTTTTATCCGTAATAGGACTTACGCATGCTGCTCTTTTGTAGTATAAACTGTTAGTTTGTGGTAGAAGACCGTCTGCGTTTTTTTCGGGCATTTCCATCTCACAGAACTGTCTACAGTCAAAACTACGTCCGTCCTGCGTAAGCTAAACTCATGTTATTCTATCAAAAAAGTGCAATTTTGCTATTAACTTTTTTCGTTTGATGGTAATATATGCTATAAAGTTTGGACAATTCTTCTAAAATTTGCCCTAAACTTTTTCGGTTTCATTTCTATACTTACTAAA
Organism: Candidatus Poribacteria bacterium; assembly: GCA_012271015.1. Classification (GTDB taxonomy): domain Bacteria; phylum Poribacteria; class WGA-4E; order WGA-4E; family WGA-3G; genus WGA-3G. The sequence continues at coordinate 22,608 of JAAXHD010000357.1, forward strand.
GTTTGGACGCTTTCACTTCGTCATCAATCATCAGGAGACCTGTAGGTTGGGTTGAGCGGGAAAACTCACTCCCCTCTTGTCCCTACCGAAACGCTCATCTGCAAAGACGCTTTGCTTGTCAACAGATACAGCGAAACCCAACACACCTACCGATGTCAGAAACACAGCGGTGGGTTTCACTCAAACTGTGGGCGGTCAGGGCTCCCCTCGTCGTTTGA
>JAAXHD010000357.1:22889-47565 GCA_012271015.1 Candidatus Poribacteria bacterium
GAACACGAATTGTCCAAACTATAGTATACTTAGTATGAGAGGCTTGGATTACACAACGCCGCCTTGATCGAAAAAGTGGGACACTTTCCAAATTTCACCGCACATTGTATGTATACGTTCCCGTTGTGCGCGATCCTGGCGTCTTAGCGGAAGCACATTATCACGATGATTAATGATCGTGTGACTTTCGCAGAGAGCCTCTCGCAGCACTGAAAAATAACGATTCAGTTTCAGTCGCCGGTTGACATCACTCCTCTGTTTGCTGCAAGGCAGTAGCAGAATAGAGAAAAGAAAAAGGAAGACTCAGGAACAATGTTCCAGAACAATTACAACTATGGTGTGAAATGACCAGGTAAAGGGTAAGCAGTATTGGTGTCTTCTCCTTTATCTGCCGAAAGGAGAACATCATGACACACGCGAGTTTTCATACTTTTCACCTCGATGCCGCAACAGAGCGGCTCATTTTATCCTACTCCCTATTGACTGCTGAAGAGGAGCAGTCTCTCGCCCACGACGGTTCTGATTCCGCTCGAGATAAACTCGTTGTCTCTAACCTGCGCCTCGTAAAGTCCATTGTCCTCGGATTTAGCGGATGTGGACTTGAAGCGACGGACCTTTTCGGGGCAGGCGTGACAGGTCTTGTGAAAGCCGTCGCTGGGTACCTTCCTGCTCGCGGTAGGCTCGCCACCTTCGCCTGCCGCCATATCCGAGGCGAGATCCTTGACCACATTGATACATCCCGAACCTTCTTCCATATTCCGGATCCACTGCGTCGTCAAGTGAATCAGTATCGCGCTGCCTGTCAGAAACTGGGTGCGGCTGCGACTGACGGAGATATCGGTGAGGCCTTGGGCTGGCGTGTTGAAGTGGTTGCGTATGTGCGCGACTGTTCAGCACATCAGCAGATGTCTAGTCTTGATGCCCTGCCAGCAGATCCGGACGGTGATATAACGTTAGGTGAAACCCTTGCTGTCGAGGCTAAGGACCTTGACGCATTTGAAACTTCGCATGATGTGGCGGTATACCTTGCGCGCGTCCCGCATTGTGAGGCAGATGTGCTTCGTTTGCGGTGGGGGATTGGAGTGCCGGAACCGCTGAGCGTGCGTGCGGTCGCTGATCGGCTTGGGATGTCTCGGTCCACAGTTTCGCGAGTGGAACATGATACACTTGAGAAACTCCGTGAATTCGCTCGACAAGAGTTTACCGGTGGAAGTTTTACCAACTGAAAAGTCAGCATCCACCTCGTAGCGTTTGAAGAGTTTCATGCTATGAAAAAAAGTTGGGACGCTTTGAAGATTTTACCTCACATTCATGGCATAAGTGTTCAGTGAATCCAAATGGAAAAATTGTCCTTCCGCTAGGTGTCCCTAACGATTCATCGTGAGGTAGTCCCTGATGGGTTTTCTGAAAGACGTTTCGCCTTTTTAAGAAAATTGGCACGCAATTTGCTATTTACCGCATAATACCGCGCGATCCTGTTTATTTGCATACAGCGTCCCGGAAACTTACATATCGACTCCGCTTAATCGATATAAACTCAACTGAAGGCAGAGGCATTAATCCCTTTACCTTCCTAATCTCTGAGGAGTTACCTAAATGAAGTTTCTAACAATTGGGTAAACGTAAGAAGGAGGCAAACGATGTTTCAGAGATTTTTAATCGGCGGACTTCTTTTCTTTCTTCTGGTTGTCGTGTGTGGATTCCTTTATCTGGAACACGTCAAGCACACTTCTGAAAAAGAAGTCGCGAAAACGAAAGAGGCTCTGTCACGGATGGAACCTATCTCACCCATTCAACACGACCAGCCACCCGAGACCCCAGACATTGACATCGTGGAACAAACGGATGCACCAACAACAGATGATCTACACTCTCACGATATCGTGACTGAAGATATAATAGATGTAACATCTGCAGATGACACAGGTCTTACGGTTCCTACGGATGTATTGGATATCCCTTTAGTGGCAGAAGTTCTTGAGCCAGGGAATTTCAAAACAACCCCCGATGGATATCCGCTAACACCTTATTGGGATTATCCTGAAGACGAGCAAAACGGCTGGTCTTATGACCATAAGTTGATAGACCATGTGCTTGTAAAACTTTGGCGACAAGGCGCGCGAGGCTTTATAGGCGGTTCGATAGATCATGACACCAACAGAATTCGCGCACATTATCTAAATACACTCTATATTGAATGGAAAGAAGTCGAACATCCTGATGGTGGGATGGTCAAGATAATTACGAGGGCTCTTGGGGCCGGCGATGTGGATTGGGATCGAAAGGGTCCCTTCGACCTTCCACCCCCTGGCGTGCGTTTAATTGATATAAACTCAACTGAGGGTAGAGGCATTGATCCCTTTACCTTTCTAACCTCTGAGGAGTTACCCAAATGAAACTTCTAACAATTCTCACAGCGGTCATTTCTTCTGTTGCTATTATCGCCGTTTCCACTGCTTACGCGTGTGGAGGCTATGCAAACGCAAACGCATGGGTTACAGCAAATAGCGCGACTGCATATGCAAGTATTTCTGCATAATGTTGTTTGATTCTGACGAACGATCCTTTATCAGACGCACCCAAAACGGGAACACCGAAGCGTTTAACGCACTCGTCCGCAAATACCACCCGCGCCTGTATACCCATATCCGCGGACGTGTCAAAGACGTAGAGACCGCAAAAGACTTGACACAAGAGACGTGGTTAAAGGCGTTTAGAGCCATCAGCACGTTCCGTGGAGACGCCGCGTTCTCTTCATGGCTCTATCGTATCGCAGAGAATGTCTGTATCGACTTCTTCCGAAAACAAAAGGTTCCCAGAAACGCCATCGAGCCGCTACACACTGTGGATGAACGCAGCATCACAGACACACCCCCCTTACCGTGTCAAGACATTGAACGTCAAGAACTCCGGGACCACCTTCGCGCAGCGATCCAACGTCTCACGCAGACACGCAAACAGGTGTTTCTCCTCTACTACGCCCAGGACCTGTCGATAAAACAGATTGCCATCCGCCTTGAGAAGTCCGAAGGCACGATTAAGACACATCTCCGAAACGCACGCCTCCAACTCCAAGAGTCCCTCACCCCTTACCTGAAAAATCAACATATTCCGTGGCTTGAATGAACTTTCTCTCCTGACATCTTATAGGAGGGAAAATCCGCAGAAATTCCCAAGCAAAACACTCCGATCTTCTTTCTCATTAGGTAACCTTGGAGGCAATGTTGAAGTAGGAGCAGTTTCGCTCTCATTATCCTGTGAAGTCTGGACAGGATTTGCTTCGCTCTGGCTCACTTGTGTGGGATTTGTAGGAGTTGCCTCGCCTTGACCGGCTTGAATATCTGACGGTTCTTGCCCGAAGGCAGCAGCGACAAAGAGAACGCAAAGGATCCCGAGTAGAATAGCTCGCCCATTTAGCATTGTAAATCTCCATGACTTCAATTTTACTACATGAAAGTAAGGCGTATATGGCGTTTTGGTTGATAGGTTAAAATATTTTAGCATATTGTTGAAGAAAAAAGTAGAAAAATCGGAAGTATACAGTCGTCAGTAGGGAGGGTTTGAAACCTCGCTAGCAAAACAAGATGGATCGCGACAGGGAAGGCTCTCCTACAAGAAGAAACCGCGAACGGAAGATGAAAACTGCAGGAAACGAATGCTTCTGTTACAATCTCAATTTTCTCTTGACGCAAAAGGCGGGTACGGTGTAATATATAGGGTGTGGCTTGCATACCAATATCACAAAATTTTGGGGTGATAACCGTGTTAAGATATGGTCAACTCGCGTCTATCGCTATTCTCCTCTGCTGGATGCTATCCGGATGTGCTATAATATCGCGAGATGTTACACGTACCGAAGCTTACAATCGATTCGCAATCAAGGCGGCGGAAGCGCAGCTCTGGAATGAAGCCGTCTTCCGGTGGAAGCAGGTTATCAGTATCGATCCAGAGGACTCTAAAGCACATAATAACCTCGGTGTCGCTTACGAGGCGCTTGGGAACATAGATGAGGCTATTGCCTCTTACCAGCGCGCGGCGGAATTAAAACCAAATAATAAATACTACAGACTCAACTATCGGCGGTGCCGCATACACCTTCGGCGGAGTGGAGGGAACGATGAAGAGGCACTGCAGTTAGACGAACCGCCATTGACCGAATGAGGGACATAGGGTGAAGATAGTGAGAAGAATAGGAATCCTGTTAGGAATCTTAGCACTTTGTGGATGCAGCAATACTGTGACGCGTGTTTCTATTCCGGTGAAGGTTGAATCTGAAATCGACATCACCCGTTACTCCAACTTCGCCGTTTTACCGTTTGTCAGCGAGAAACAGGTGGAGCGGAACGAAAAGTTACCTCCAGAGGTTGGCGAGGAGATCGCTTCAGTACTTCGGAGGGGTTTAGCGCGCCAAAAACATTTCGAGGTCGTCAGCACACAAGAAACGGCGAGGCTGCTCACTGGGGAAACCGTGGAAGAAGATTGGCTTTCTGATACAAAGCACCTGAGTCAACTCGGTGAGTATTTTGAGGTAAAAGCAGTTATCATCGGAAGCTTCCGATTTTATTCCGACAGTCGTCCAAGACGTTATTATGGGGAACGCTACTCCGTACGACGACAACGCTACGTCTTGGATTATCAGGATTACATGCAGAAAACCTATCTGCTCTCACTCCGTGTAATGATTGTTGATGTTGAAACCGAACAGATCGTCTGGGATGAGTCTTACCGGCGAAGCACCGCTGAAGCGCATACTATCGGATCGTTCATTTTTTCACAGGTCGGACCGCAAGCGAATACGATTAGGGAACTCGGTAGACGTGCCGTAGCAGAATTTACACGCCAAATCTCTCCACATTATGAGAGCGAAGATAGATATTTAGTCAATTGAGTTGTCAGTTCTCAGCACGGGTTGCTACGCAACCCTTTCGGTGATCAGTTCCCAGAGACTTTTATTAAATGAAAATCTCTTAACTGAAAACTGAAAGCGAACGTAGTGAGCGTACTAACAACTGACGGCTACTAAGGTGAATAGTGTGAAGCAAGGTAAAAACAGAACCTCATTTGCAAAAGGGACGTATAGAAACCGCGCTCGCGATATAGTAGGGCAGAATAGCAGTCAGCGATCAGCGGTTAGCAATCAGCGAAAAATCTCTTTCCTGACGGCTGATAGCCGACGGCTGATGACTGTTTTGCAGGTACTTGTCGTTCTGCCAATAATATTAGCAGTATTATCGCCTTGTGTTGCGTGGTCGCAAAGTTTTGGAAAAAACAAGATTACCGGACAACGTTTCGATTGGCACATCCACCGGACGGAGCATTTTGATATCCACTACTACCCAAGTGAAGCGAAACTTGTGCCTATTATGGCGGCTATCGCTGAGGAAGCCTACGAGAAACACAGCGAAGATTTTGAACATGAATTGCAAGACAGAACACCGCTCATCCTCTACAAATCCCACAAGGATTTTCAGGAAACCAACATAATTCTCCAGGAGCTTCACGAAGGCATTGGCGGTTTCGCTGAACTCTTTAAGCATCGTATCGTTATACCCTTCACTGGATCCTTGGAAGCGTTCCGAGAAGTAATTTTCCACGAACTCATTCATATTTTTCAATATGATATTATCTATCAAAAACCACATGCCCGCATCTATAGCGGCGAGTTTCTCTATTCCCCACCGATCTGGTTTATAGAGGGGATGGCGGACTATTTCGCTGAAGATAATGATGCGATTGGTGAGATGGTAATCCGCGATGCCAGCATGACTAACAATGTTGTGCCGCTACCGCAACTTCACAATTTCAACCGACTCAGTTCACCCTTCATTGGATATAAGTTAGGACAATTGGCGGTGGCGTATCTCACAGAGACTTATGGACGAGAGAAAATCGCTGAGATTTTGCAGGGTTTACGGCAAAGTCGCACAAAGGACATTGACCGTGTTTTCAGGGAAGTGCTCGGGGTAGAACTCGAAGAGTTTGATAAAGCGTGGCGACAGACAGTCCGAAAACGCTATTGGCCCCTCGTTGAGCACAGGGAATTACCGGATCTGGTATCGAAGAACCTTACAGAAAAATCTCGATACTCTCATAACATTAAACCCGTCTGGTCTCCGAGCGGTGATCTTATCGCTTACGTCACAGGCAATGAAGGGTTTCTGGAAATTGTGCTCATGTCCGCAAAAACAGGTGAACGTATTGAGCGTGTCACAAAGCGGTTTTTCCGTGAGAAATATGAGGAAATCCGTACCGATTTCGGAGGATTTGGGAGAAGCCTCGCGTGGGCACCCGATGGCGACAGGATCGCATTCATCGCCAAACATCACGATGCGAATTATCTCTTTGAGGTCAACATCCTGACTGGAGAACTGACACAGTACCTTGAACTTGATTTCGATAACGTCACTTCACCGGACTACGATGGCAGCGGTGAACGGATAGTCTTTTCGGCACTAAAAGAGGGGCAAACGGATCTCTATGTAGTCGAATTGCTGACGGGGAAAGTGGACAGGCTTACCTTCGATCCATTTAACGATACGCATCCATCATGGCACCCAAGAACTGGCGAAATCGTCTACACTTCCGAGCGAGGTGCCAAGAATAGATTGGTACTGGTAAATCTCATCCAAGGTACGGAACGCCTGCTGACCGATACCACCTATAACGCTATCAGTCCCAGTTGGACACCAGACGGAACATCGATTCTTTTCTGTTCGGACCGAGAGGGTATTTACGATATACACAAACTTGAAATTCGTCCTCAGTCGTCAGTTAACAGTCGTCAGTTAAAAGACGGTTCGGTTAAATCAGATCCCTCAACTGATAACTCACAACTGCTAACTGATAACTCTTCTCCTGATAGCCAAGAGCCGAGTGCCGAAAGCGACGCGAATGAAGAGGTCGTCTCGACTGGGAATGGTAACGTAGAACCTGTGGGTTCTCGAGCTGTGGAAGTTGAGCTGACGCGCCTTACCAATGTGATGACAGGTTGTTTCAATCCGAGCCTTGCGCCGGACGGTAGACACCTTCTGTTTAGTGCCTACCAGAATGGAAAATATGATGTCTGTATCATGGAGATCGCCAAAACGATTGGGGAAACAATTGGGGTTTCAAGCGTGGCAGAACCCTCTGTGATTTTAACGGAGGAAGTACCAGAAAATTATAGGATTGCCAAGCGAAAATACAGTACAAGATCTTCTTTTGCCTTAGATGCGATCTTCCCGGATTTCAGTTTCGGTGCGGATGGTATCCTAAGAAGTACAGTGCAAGTCATCGGCAGCGATATGTTAGGTAACCATCGTATCGGGGTTAGCGTGATGAACCAATCCAGCTACCTTGCACCGGATTTTATCGCACAATACGGTTTTTTAACACACCGAACCGATGTTGGCGCGTTGATTTACAACTATCATGAATACCATATCTTGGGGGGTATACAGAGAAGGCGAGGGATTCTACAACGGATTACCGGGCTTGGCGCGTATGTGAATTATCCGTTTGACAGATACCATCGACTTGACTTTGAGTTCTCGATGTACTCGAAACCGTTCTCGTTTAACTTCCAAACGCGTGAACCTTTGGATCCATTCGACGATAGAGGTTTGCTCACGATGGGTTCCGTTGCGTTCGTTGGGGATACAACGATGTGGCGGGAGTGGGCACCTTATACGGGTTCGCGGTACCGCGTTGAACTTGAGCAATCCTTCCCGGCACTGGGTAGTGAATTGTCGCTGACGAATGTTATTTTTGATGCGCGACGTTATTTCGGTGTCGGCAGACGGTCTAACTTTGCCGCTCGGTTATTACTTGCTGGTAGTTTCGGTGCGGATAGATCCTATTTTTATCTCGGTGGAATCGATACGCTACGCGGCTATAATTATGAAGAATTGGTCGGGACACGCATCGGACTTCTCAATTTTGAAGTCCGTATCCCCTTCATAGATGTACTTCATTTCGGGTGGCCCGTCCAGTGGACGCTCGGCGGGATACGCGGAATAGCCTTCGCAGATTTGGGAGGAGCATGGTCAGATTGGCAATATGGACCGGAGAATCCTTTCAAGATATTTGTTCGCGATAAAAACCGTATTCGCCTTGAGGATGTCAAAGCCGCTATCGGTGCTGGACTGCGCTTGCAACTCGGTGTGTTTTCAGTGGACTTCGCCGCCGCGTGGCATACGGACCTGACGAGTGTGAAGCCCGGCATGAAATACCATCTCGGACTCGGACAAGCTTTTTAAGCTATTGGACGCTGGTCGCTTTCCTCCGTTGTCGGAAAGCGGTTTCCTGTTAATTCAGAGAGTAGCATGGAAGCATTAAACCTGAATTGTAGCCTGCAACAACGGCGCAGGCGGATTTCATCAACGGACTACAAAGACCGAATGATCTTTGTTTAACCGCAAGGAAAATTAAAAAATGGATTCACGAACCAAACGCTTTATTATCACTATCACTGTCCTCGCCGTTGTTGGCGGGTTAGGTGCCATCTGGGTTAACCTTTATCCCGACTTCCTATGGTTTAAGGTGGTAGACTATTTCAGCGTTTACACTAAAATTCTCACAACAAAAATCCTCGTCGGTGTAATTGTTGGGATCTGCTATTTGGCGATCCTTCTCACAAACATTGCCCTGATTTATCGATTCACACCCGCACATCTGAGTCCCGCTTTTATGGGCGGTGCAGATTTCATGGGCGATGCCTCAAGTAGTCCCGGTGATACGCGAAAACTGATTTACGGTGGGCTTACACTGCTTGCTGTTCTGTTTAGCGTCATGATGGGTTACGCCGCCAGTGATCGGTGGGAGATCTATCTACGCTACACCAATTCCGAGAATCTCACTTTCCGCGCTGCTACCCCTATTGTCGTAGAAGAAAACCTCAATTCTGCCGAGATTCCTGTCTCTCAACTCGAACTCCAAGCAAAAAATATAAGAGTCGGAGATGAGATAAATGTCCAGGTGAACGGAACAAACCAAGAGGCGCGGGTTGAAGCAATTTTGAATAACGCCATCCGTTTGAATACGGCTGTTCAGATAGAGCCGGGACAGAAAGCGTTTTTCACGTCTCCTGCACGCGATCCTATCTTTGATAAGGATGTCGCTTACTACGTCTTCAAGATGCCAGCAGAGCGTTATGTGTGCGGGACGCTTTTCGGTATTTTTATGTTAGTGACGATATTTGCAATCGTCATCTACTTTTTTCACGGGCTAATCACGGGAGATACCAGCCAGTTTCGATTCCGTCCACCTTTCAACGTGAAAGCGCATTTGTTCACGCTTGTAGGGCTGACTCTCCTATTCCGAGCGTGGAACTACCGCTTTGCTATGTTTGACCTGCTTTATACCACGAACGATGTTGTCCGTGGCGGTGGTGGATATGCCGCAATGAAGGCACGACTTCCCATATTGTATTTCTTAATTGGACTTACAATCCTGTGTGCTCTCATTTTCATCATTTCTATATTCCTCCGACGCAACACCCTCGCCTTTGGCGGACTCGCTGTGTTTCTGATTGCTGGATTCCTTGGACAAATCTATCCAGTTGCTATACAGAGATGGCAGGTTGAACCCAGAAAACAGGTATTAGAAGCAGACTATATCAACTACAACATCAAAGCAACGCTCCAAGCATACGGGCTGGCTGAAAACACTGTGACGGAGGAAGAATATCCGCTGATAGAACAACTCAGTTATGATGACATAAGAAGTCCCGAAAACGCTTCTGTTTTCAATAGTATTCGTCTCTGGGATTGGCGACCCTTGCGCAGAACTTTCCGACAGCTCCAAGAATTGCGGACACAATATGATTTCAATGATGTCGATATTGATCGTTATGTCGTTGATGGTGAGATTCGACAAGTAATGCTTTCTGGGCGGGAACTCAATATCAACGAACTCCCCGTCGAAATCAGAAACGACTGGTATAAGCAGACCTATACCTATACGCACGGATACGGTGCAGTTGTAAGTCCCGTTAACGAAATTGATAACGGCAAACCTAACATGTACATTCAAGGCTTGCCCCCCATTGACTATGACGAGCAGTGGCAGCACCGGTTCAGCGAGACACCAGGACCTCGTATCTATTATGGTGAACGCACAGACCGCTACGTTATCGTACATCCAGAACGGAGCCAAGGACTTGAGTTTGACTATCCGCAGGAGGGACAACAATACGCCGAGTATGCATATCAAGGAAAAGGCGGCGTACAACTGAACTCTTTCTGGCGTAAAATGGTGTATATGCTTAAGTTTGATAACGAAATTAACTTCGTGTTACCCGGTGAAATTGAACCGACAAGCCGAATCCTCTATGAACGAAACATCAAAAAGCGGATCCAAAAGATCGCACCCTTCCTACGATACGATGGGGATCCTTACATCATTCTCCATAACGGCAGATTGGTTTGGATGATTGATGCCTATACCATCACACATCGATATCCTTATTCCGTTTCAATGCGAGAGTTCGTCAGCGAGAGAAGACGACAGATTGCAGACGCACAGCGAGACAGTGAACCGTGGGGAAACTACATCCGAAATTCTGTTAAAATTGTTGTTGATGCTTACGACGGCACTGTCGATTTTTACGTTATGGAGCGAGAACAGGATCCGATCGCGGAATGTTATCGACAGATCTTCCCAAACCTTTTCAAGTCGTTCGAGGAGATGCCGGATGAGCTCAAAGCGCATATCCGATACCCGACATCTATGTTCCTTATCCAAGCCCGGGTCTATCGGGATTATCACATGAAAGATCCCGTAACCTTTTACGCAGGGGAAGATAAATGGGAGATCGGTAGAGAACTTTATGACAATACAGATGCCCAAACGCGACAAACTGCTCCTCCGCAACCAAGGAGTCCGTTCGCACCGCAACAGGTCCCCCAAAGTTCTGGCGTAAATGGACAACCCGTTGAACCCTATTATGTCGTCATCAGGCTACCGGGACAGGAACAATCGGAATTCATGTTGATGTTGCCTTTCACACCGCTCAACAAACCGAATCTGACGGCTTGGCTCGCTGCACGATGCGACTTGCCTCAATATGGGCAGCTCCTCGTTTACCGATTCCCGAAAGGGAAGCAGGTCGCAGGACCGATGCAGGTCGAGAACTTTATTAGCCAAGAACCGGAGATTTCACAGCAAATTAGCCTCTGGAATACGCAGGGGTCCCGCGTCTTACGCGGAAATCTGTTGATTCTGCCGATGAATAACTCACTCCTCTATGTTGAACCGATCTATATACAATCCGAGGATGAAAAAACCGCTATTCCGGAATTACGGCGGGTCGTCATCGGATATGGGAACGAAGTCGTATGGGGTGAAAGTCTTGAGGAAGCACTCGTCAAAATGTTCGGACGGGGAACGGGGTTCCAGACTGCCTCTGCGACGACCATAACTGACGACATTGGCGCAGTTAATGTTGGGACAGACCAGACTTCGTTGCCAGGACTCATTGAACAAGCAAACCGTTATTTCAATGAGGGACAGAATGCGTTACGTACTGGTGATTGGATGGAATATGGACGGTATCAGCGACTTTTAGAGGAAACTTTACGTCAGCTTGAAGGAAATGTACCGGAATAGTTGTCGGTTATCGGTTACAAGAAGTGTTGTTAAACAAAAACCTCTTGACCGACGATTGATAATTGAAAGGTTTGCTAAGCAAACCGTGCTGATAACCATTAAAGGAGGTGAAACAGATGGCTCTCGATTGGAAACCACGGCATCGGGACATGATTATAGGGGATATCCCCTGGTTAGCCAGAATTAGTGATAAAGCCAATGCAAAACTGCAGGGTATTCTCGGTGAATATATCTACCCGTGACCGCAAGATAAGATGTTCCTGGAGGAACACAAGGTCAGTGCTGAGGACTTCACTGAGATGGTGAAAAATAATCCCTCAGATGACGAAATGATTGCCGCTATGAAGAAATTGGATTCCTAACTGTGGAAATCTATGGACGCGTCACCCCTACTGGGTGCTTAAAAGGAATGCCTTCTTGAACCCCGTAGGGGTGACATGTCTATAGGACATTAAAAATGGATTTAACAAAGTACCGAGATCAAATCAACGAGATTGACGACCAGATTTTAGCACTGTTACAGAAACGGGCTGAGGTTTCCAAGCGAGTCGGTGCGGTGAAAGCAAAAACAGGCATTGCGGAGGTCTATGTTCCGCACCGGCAGAAGCAGATTATTGAACGTTTGAAGGAACAAAATCACGGTAGGTTTCCTGAAGCCGCACTTGAGGCGATCTGGACCGAGATTTTGTCGGCGTCCCGTTCCTTGCAGGATCCAGAGCGTGTAGCCTTCCTCGGACCCGTTGGCAGTTTCGGACACTTGGCGGCTCTATCTCACTTCGGTACCTCAACAGAGTTTATTCCCGTCCGCCCACAGGTTGACATTTTTACTGAGGTGGAATCTGGTAGAGCAGATTACGGTGTGGTGGCTATTGAAAATTCAGCACAAGGCACTGTGCGTGATGTTTTGGAACGCTTCCAGCGCACGCCGTTGTGGATTTGCGCAGAGACATTCCAACCGATAAAACAGCATCTTTTATCAAAGTCACCGCTCGCGGAAATTCGGTGTGTCTACTCGCATCCGCAACCTTTCGCGCAATGTAAGACATGGCTAAAGCAACATCTCGGTGGTGCTGAGCAGATCGAGGTCATTAGTACGTCTGAGGCGGCGGAACGCGCTGCACAAGAACCGTCAGCAGCTGCCATTGCGAGTGAACTTGCGAGCGAAATTTATCAGGTACCAATCGCCGCAAACTCTATTATGGATGACCCTGATAACACAACCCGCTTCTTTGTAATCGGGAAACACATCCCAGATCCAAGTGGGTCTGATCGGACTTCGCTGTTTTTTGCGATTCCGGACAAGGTTGGGGCACTACACCAAGCCTTGGGTATTATAGAGAAAGCACAATTGAATTTGAGTTATTTAGAATCTTTGCCGTCCCGAGCTAAACCGTGGGAATATATTTTCTTTACTGAGATGGAAGGACATATCACCGACGAAAGTGTCATCGTGGCACTTGAGCATCTTGAAGAATTGTGTCGGCACGTCAATGTCCTCGGATCCTATCCACGCGGAACTTTCTAATTTATTGTGTTTGATTAACCCAAACTTGTGGCCCGTAAGCGTAGCGGAGGGCGGATATACGGAGAGGCACTTGAAAATCTAAACTCACCTCACCGATCCGCAAGGAAAAATTAAAAATCCGCAAGGTATAATTAAAAAGCAGATTCATGCGCGTGCAAACGAACTTGGATTTGAACTCGTTGGAATCACACCCGCTACGCAGAGCGAAACGATTGCACGGTATCGGCAGTGGATAGAGAGCGGTTACGCCGGGAAGATGAGTTATCTTGAAAAGCATCTCTCCCTTAAGACAGATGTCCGGCAACTTCTATCAGAGGCGAAATCTGTTATTAGCCTCGCGATGAACTATTATACGCTTGATCCACCGGAGGCACTCGCACAGGATCCCGGACGTGGACAGATCTCCCGCTACGCGTGGGGTGAGGATTATCACGAACTTATTCGTGAACGTCTTTTAGAGCTTGTTACTTTTATCAAACAGACCGCTGAAAGCGAACTGCGAACCCGTGTGTGCGTCGATACCGCACCTATTATTGAAAGGGAGTACGCGCAGAGGGCAGGCATCGGGTGGATCGGCAAAAATACGAACTTAATTCATTGGCGCTCCGGTTCTTGGTATTTTCTCGCGGAGGTACTCGTTAGCGTCGCATTGGAATCCGACACACCGGATCTGCGCGGAAGTTGTGGCACTTGCACACGCTGTATTGAAGCGTGCCCAACAGACGCAATTGTTGAACCGAATTTGCTTGATTCCCGGCTTTGTATTTCTTACCTGACAATCGAATTAAAGGGGCGCATACCGAAGGCACTTCGTCCCAAGATCGGGAACTTGATTTTTGGCTGCGACATCTGTCAAGAGATCTGTCCGTGGAACAGTAAAGCCGTACCGACGATCGAACCGGCGTTCCAGCCGCGCGATGGAAACCTCGCACCTGAGTTACTTTCGCTTGTCGGTATGACGCAGCAGGAGTTTAGCCGACGGTTCAAGCGGAGTCCAGTCAAGCGGGCGAAACGTCGAGGATTCTTGCGGAATGTACTCGTTGCCATCGGTAATTGGCGGGCGCAGCGCGCTGTTCCGGCACTCAAAGCTGCGTTAGCCGATCACGAACCTTTAGTTCGAGGACATGCCGCTTGGGCATTGGGAAGAATCGGAGACGAGACCGCCAAACGCATATTGCAAACCCGACTCACCGTTGAGACGAATCAGGATGTTATCACTGAAATTCAAGACGCGCTCTTAGAGACAGAGCAATTATCAAGGAGAGATGAAAAAAATGCGTGAAACAAATGGATATCAAATCCCGGCACCTGGTGCTGGCACGAATGGACTCGCATGGCACGAAACATCGCTCTGGAGTGTTGAGGGGGTTGGACCCGTCCACAAAATCAATCCTGAAACTGGCGAGGTTGAACTAACGCTGACACCTCCCTATCCCGGCAGTTCTGGCATAGAGTGGGACGGCGAGCATCTCTGGTATAACAGTATATGGCAACAAACCTTTTACAAACTCACAATTCCTGAATTGGAAGTCGTTACGACGTTCCGCTCGCCCGGGGAAGGACCGCACGGATTGGCATGGGATGGGGAACACCTCTGGAGTGTTGACATGAATACGAGTCGGTTCATAAAACAGTGTCCAGAAACCGGTGAAATCCTTGCTGAGTTTCAGACACCGGGAGGGCGCGCACACGGACTTGCATGGGATGGGGAAGCACTTTGGAACGCCGATACAAACGACCATATCGTTTATCGAATCCATCCGGAATCGGGTGAAGTGCTCAATAGCGTTGCATGTCCAAGTGAACCGCATGGACTTACTTGGGATGGCACGGCGTTATGGTACGGCGAAGATAAGGCAAAAAAGATTCATAGACTCAGCGTATCAGACTAACATCGATCGGCAGTCCTATTCAGTAGTTATCAGTTATCGGTTAAAGGAGGTGTTTGTTAACCGAAAGCCTCTTAATTGATTTCTAAAATTATGCACCCTTTTTGTCTATAAATTGTGTCACTTTAAATAAGGACAAGGCAGGCTTATTACGATAGAATTCGAGAAAAAATGTGCCGAATCAAAACGGTTCACTTGTAAGAGTTGGGAATGTAATACAAGGAATGGAGGGAATTCCTTAACAATCCCAATGCTTTAGTTTTGGGGCCAACCAACGTCTCTCGTACGTTGGTATCAAAAACATTTGCTTTTTAGTGTCTTTTGTGGTATAATTAATATATCACGGTGGCAAGCATAACGAGCGTTACTGCAAGGTAACGTGCTT
The DNA here is from genome assembly GCA_012271015.1 of Candidatus Poribacteria bacterium. GTDB lineage: Bacteria > Poribacteria > WGA-4E > WGA-4E > WGA-3G > WGA-3G. The sequence goes on from JAAXHD010000357.1 coordinate 38,275, forward strand.
GCCTACCCACTCGTTAGGGGTTAACACCGTGAGCCGTGAGAGACTATGATAAAGACACACAAAATTGCATTACGCCCGAACCGCGATCAGATTGCGTGGTTTTATCAGCAATGCGGTTATGCGAAGTTTGCCTACAATTCTGCATTGTCTGATTTTAAGACCGAGTTTGCATCGGATAATTTCTTGTCCATGTATGACCTTAACAAACGCTTTAATGACCATAAGAAAGCGTTTGATTGGACGAAAGCACAAGATCAGCGTGCTGCTATGTATGCTGTCCACAACCTCGGTCGTGCTATAGACAATTGGAAAGCAAAACGTGCAAAGTTTCCAAAGTTAAAGAAACGCGGTTGCAAGCATTCTTATACAACAGATGAGCAATCTGTCCGTATGAAAGGCAAACGTATCAAGTTACCCAAAATCGGTTGGGTAAAGACTTATGAGGAATTGCGTTTTCGCGATAAAATCGTATCGGTTACTATATCAAGGACAGCACATTGTTGGTTTGCGTCTATATCCGTAGAGGTTCAACCGCCTCTCCACCGATGTCCGGCATCGTTGGCGTATGTCGATTGGTATACATCTACAGCAGACGTTGGAACATCTCGCCAGATTGAACGATCAATCTACCCAACAATCGGCATAGATGTAGGCATTTCCACATTAGCGACGCTTGACGATGGTAGAAAATACGAAAATCCGAAGGCATTAAAGCGTAACGAGCGAAAACTCAAGCGAGAGCAACGCAAGTTAAGCCGTAAAGTGTTCTTGAGCCAGAACTGGTATCAGCAAAAGCGAAAAGTGGAGCGGATCCATTATCGGATTGCTTGTGTCCGACGGGATGCACATCACCAAGCGACAACAGATATTCTCAAATGCGCATCCAAAATCGGAATTGAGACGCTACAGGTTACCAACCTGCTTAAAAATCGGAAGTTAGCAAAAGCCTTGTCTGATGCAGCGTTAGGCGGTTTCCTCGAGAAACTTAAGACGAAAGCCGCGTCGTTAGGCATTCCGATTGTCCAAGCAGACAGATTTTTCGCAAGTTCGAGAAACTGTAGCGCGTGCGGACATAAGAAAGACGACTTAACGCTTTCGGACAGAGAATATCACTGTAGCCATTGTGGGTATCGCGAAAATCGCGATGTCAACGCAGCAATCAATCTAAAACACGTCGCGGTGGGATACACCGAGACATAAAACGCTTGTGGAGTTTGTATAAGACCTCCACAAGGAGGCTACGAATGCAGAAGCAAGAATCCCACCGCTTTAGCTGTGGGAGTATCAAAAAATTACAGATAACCATACTAACCCTATTCTTAGGGATTGGATGGGTCATGCAAAGCAGTGCCGACCGGGTGCAACTCAACACGAGTGCCGCTGTCCTCCAAGACAATCTCGGTGCGAGTGTAGGTATCGGTGGTGATTATGCGATCGTAGGTGTTCCAAAAGATGACAACGACCATGGCGTGAATGTTGGATCGCTCCAAGTTTTTCTTCGCACTGAAACTGGATGGGTTCAACATCAGAAACTGACCGCCAGCGACGCAGCAGGTGGAGACCAATTCGGCACGACACTTGCAATGAGTGGCGATTACGCCATTGTTGGTGCGCCAAGAAAAGATGGGGTCGGAAGAAACTCCGGTGCCGCTTATGTTTTTAGGCGACAGGGGACTGAATGGGTGGAGCAAGCCAAACTCCTTGCGTCTGACGAAACGCGTGCCGACTATTTCGGTATCTCGGTGGCGATTGATGGAGATACCGCCCTCGTTGGTGCGCATCGGACGAACGAACCGTTAGCCGATTGCGGTACCGTCTACGTTTTTGAGAGGACTGGGGAAAATTGGAATCAGACAGCCAAACTTACTGCACCGGATCCCGACAGTTTCGCATACTTTGGATTTTCCGTTGGGATTAGTGGAAACACCGCTATTATTGGCGCGACTCGGGACGATGAAGCCGGGATTGATGCCGGTGCTGCTTATATTTTTGTCCGGAGCCAATTCGGATGGGCACCTCAGGCGAAACTTTTTGGAAACAACACCGAAGCGGATGATAACTTCGGATACGCAGTTGATGTTGATGGGGATTTTGCCATTGTGACCTCTCCTAAAAACAGAGGTGAGGGTTCTGCTTACATCTATAGGCGCGAAGGGACCGTATGGGAGCAAAAGAGAAACCGCGTTCGGCTTCGTATGATTCCGATTGATCCCGATGGCGCGTCTGGTTTCGGTATTTCTGTTGACATCAAGGGAGATACAGCAATCATTGGCGCGACAGGGGGGAACGTGGGAGCGGATGTCGTGGGAGCGGCGTATATCTTTACACAAAATGAGCCACCGTTTTGGAACCAGCACACAAAGTTAGTCGCAGCCGATAGAGCCGGTGGGGACCAACTCGGATTTGCTGTCGCGATCGGTGAAAACGAAGTGATTGCCGGCGCACCACGGCACAATGCCGGTGGATTATCCTCCGGTGCCGCATATATCTTTCAACAAAGAGAGGATGCTTCGTGGGTAGAGAGCGGCAAGTTGAGTGATGGTGAAACCGCTTCTGAGGATCAATTCGGCGTATCTGTTTCCATAAGCGGCAACTTCGCTATCTCCGGTGCACAACAAGACGATGACATCGCACCTAACGCCGGTGCCGCGTACATCTTTGAACGTAGCGGCATCCTCTGGCTACAGCGCACAAAACTCACCACTGGCGACGCAAAGGCGGGGGATCTGTTCGGAAATGCTGTTTCAATGGATGGCACGACGGTCCTTGTTGGCGCACCCGGTGTTGATGACGCAGGACCCGAAGCCGGTGCCGCTTATGTTTTTGTGCAGGTCGGCGAGGAGTGGATTCAACAGGCAAGATTGATCGGGGACGACCTCGAAATCTTTGATCGGTTCGGGTCAGCCGTCTCCGTACACGGAGATACTGCTATCATCGGGGCACACGGGAAAGACGAAGTCGGCACGGATTCTGGTGCCGCATACGTCTTTGTCCGAAGTGGAGCGTCTTGGACACAACAGGCGAAACTGACACACCAAGCGGCTGTACCGGGGGATCTGTTCGGCTTTGCTGTGGGTGTTTATGAAGATAACGCTCTGGTTGGTGCCTATCGAAGTGACGCAGCGGGACCAGATTCAGGTGCCGTCTATCTCTTTACACGCAATGGTCGTACATGGACACAAGACCTTCTACTTATTCCAAATGATATTAGTATCGGAGACGAATTCGGTTACTCTCTCAATCTAACCAAAGGTGCCGCTATCATCGGTGCTCCTAAAGAAGATAGAAACATTGATGATCTCGGAGCCGCTTATGTTTTTGTGGAGACGCGAGATTCTTGGGTACAACAGGCGAAGTTAACCGCATCCGATGGCGATACTGGAGATGAATTCGGCTCAGCCGTCGCAATTCATGAAGATACTGCGATCGTTGGCGCATGGAAAGATAACCATCCCATGCCTGATCCGCGTGGCGATCCAACAGTCCAGATTGACAGAGGTTCGGCTTACTCCTTCCTACGCGATGGGTTATCTTGGGTAGAGAAACGCCGAATTGAGGCTGCTGGTGCAAACCGGTCGGACCTTTTTGGGTCATCTGTTGCAATCAGGGGTTCCTTTGCTATCGTCGGGGCATCAGGTAGCGACAATGCCGGTGGTAACTCAGGCTCCGCGTTTATCTATAATCCAATTGATCTTGGGTTCCGCGCTGCGGATGTCCCTTTCTCTGTGGATCCAAATTCACATGCACTCTCGATGCTCGGATATATTAAACAGACAACAATTCTTCAGAATTATCCGAATCCTTTTAACCCAGAAACGTGGTTGCCCTACGATCTGGCAGAGGAGGCGGAAGTTATCCTAAAAATCTATGATGTCCGTGGAGGGCTTGTACGCCAATTGAATATTGGGTTACAGGAACCGGGCAGGTATCGGAGTCAAGAGAAAGCGGCGTATTGGGATGGGAAAGACCAATATGGAACACAGGTCGCGAGCGGTGTCTATTTCTACACGTTTACCGCTGGCGATTTCCAACGCACCCGCCGAATGGTAATCCTGAAGTAACGGTGGGATAGAAGGCGGGAAGGAAGGATGGCACCCACCCTTCCAGTCTTCCTTTCTTCCATCTAAACGCTAACCGATATCTTGTGGAGGCGAGTGCTCTATGAACCAAAGTACTGGCTATGATGATTTACAAGACCATATCCGTCAACTGGAGACACCTCCAATCGAGACATGGGAAAATCAGTATAGCCACCGAGATTACACGATTGAGATTACCAATTTAGAGTTCACTGCGGTATGTCCTAAAACGGGACTCCCGGATTTCGCGACTCTCTGTATCACTTACGTGCCAGATCAGCAGTGTGTCGAACTGAAATCGTTGAAGGAATACTTTCTTTTCTACCGAGAGGTCGGTATCTTTCATGAACACGTCGTGAATAAGGTGCTTGAGGATTTTGTTGAAGCCTGCCAACCGCGGAGGGCAGAAGTTGTTGGTGATTTTAACATCCGTGGCGGCATCAAAACGGTCGTGCGTGCAAGCTATCAGAAGCCTTCACACCCCTAAATTAGTAGGGGCAGGTCTTGTGCCTACCCACAGTGCTGAGAATTATTCAATTGGTACAGAACGACCAATCCTTGCCGATTCATAGAGCGCATCGAAGATTTTCGCAACGTTCAAGACCTCTTCAGCTGGAACAGGAGACGGTAATCCTTCTCGAATAGCCGTGTGGAACGATTCAAATTCACTCGGTAACCCTGTGAGAAGTTTCGGGGTATAATTCACCATCTCATCTTTTTTATCGAGATAAATCTGAAGCGGTTCATAAGTCGCACCCGCTAAATCTCCCATAAAGAACGTCCCACCGATGTTTTCGATGTGCGATGCCCATGCCGTTTCTAAGGTCACCGTCAATCCGCCCTCAAAACGGATAGTGCCCATCGCGAAATCTTCCACCTCAAATTCTTCAGGATCCCATTTTCCCCATGGGTTGATGACGTTCTCTTTGTGTCCAAACTTCGTTGCCGTCATCCCGAACGCCTCAATCGGTTTCGGACAACCGATCATCCAGAGCAACACATCGAGGATATGCACGCCGATATCAATCAACGGTCCGCCGCCTGCGATGGCTTTACTCAGAAAAGATGGCGAAGCGGGGACCCCACGCCGTCGCATCGCCATTGCACGGGCGTAGTAGATATCCCCAAAGAAGCCTTCGTCATAGAGTTTGCGAAGGGTGCGTGCCTCAGCGCGAAACCGAGATTGCAAACCGATCTGTAGGACTTTACCACTCGCTTTCTGGGCATCCACCATCGCTTGTCCGTCGATGGCGTTGGCAGCGATCGGTTTTTCGCAGATGACGTGTTTTCCCGCGTTCAACGCTGCAATGGTCGGACCCGCATGGAAGTTATTCGGCGTGCAAACGCTCACCGCATCCAGTTCGTCCATCGCCGCCAATTCCTCGTAATCGTTGAAGACGTGTGGAATGTCGTGCTGTTTGGCGAACGCTTTCGCATGGGTTTCGTCAATGTCGCACGCCGCGATAATCGAAACGCCTTTGACACCTTGGTGACCCGGCAGATGTTTACCGCCGGCAATCCCACCGCAACCAACAATACCTACCTTAATTTCTTTCATCTTGACTCCTCATTTAACTATTTTAACCCAAGTTGCTACCTAATAGGTTTTGAGCGTTTGAACACAGATTTTTTATCGAAAAGCGTCTCTTGCCACCCCGTAGGGGTGTTATGTCTATAGAAAATCGGACATTCAAAGGCTGCACCCTGTAGGGGTGCTATGTGAATGGGAAAGTGGCAACTTAGGTTATTTTAACGTGAGTTCGACTCAGACATTTATGACTGAAATCTGTTGTAGCACAAACTGTTAGTTTATGCCATTCGACGCTGCAAACTAACAATTTACGCTACAAAACCTCTGCGGATAATGAACTTCCTTCAATGAAATCAGGGTAGTTCATGATTGTTGTCTACATCACGGATCGCTGAGTCTGCTAACTACTTTTGTATCAACATTTTCCGCGTCGCAGTGAAATCGCCAGCGGACAATGTATAGAAATAGATGCCACTTGCCACGTGCTCGCCGAGTTCATTTCGCCCGTCCCAGTATGCCGCACGGCTTTTGCTATGATACGTTCCAGCAGATTGATGTCCCAACCCCAACGTTCGTATCAAGGCACCATTCACAGAATAAATGTGCAGTATCACGTCCCCCGGTTTTGACAACTGATAGGGTATCCACGTCTCCGGGTTGAACGGGTTCGGATAGTTGGCGAGAAGTATTGTCTCTTTGGGTAACAGGGTCGCAAGCCACCGTTCCAACACTGCGATGCCTCGCTGGAACGTCGCGTCTGTCCTGTTCTGTTGCTTTGCCTCTGCAATCCATCGCTGTAAACTCGCCGCCGTCCATTGAGCATCCAGCGAAGGCGCGGCGGGTGCGCCCTCCAGTGCTGCTAAGACCAATTCAACATCCGCATCATTGACTTCACCATCGTTGTTGACATCGGTATCGGGAAGCGCGTCGGAAGCAGGTGCCGTTCCGAAACTGGCGGCAACAAGCATCAGATCCTCCACATCAACGACACTATCGCTGTTGACATCTGCGGCGAGGCGATCGGATGGATCTGGCGGCACCGTAACGATCCTATATCCCTGTGTATATTCATATCCAAGCCTATCGAAAACCTCAATCCATATATCCTCAGTTTGCTCCGGAGTCAATTTGGGTGTAACAAATTCAACGATACTACTTGGGCTCCCATTCAATCGCTGGCAAGCGATTAAACCGCCTATGTGTTGAATTCGATCTTCTATTCGTATTTTATCTTCTGGTGTCAGCAACAGAACCTGCTGGATCCCATCGGGATCAGTTATCTTGAGCCGGAAATGGAGAGCATTCGGTGGAGGGGCGGGAGTCAGTGAAAGCAGCTTAACTGTAGCGTTATGCGGGGTTCCATGCTTGAAAGCGGACTGGTCTAGAGTGAAGACAGGATGGATATCCAACTGTTCGGCGGCACATTTCGACAGCCGAGTCCTTCCAAGGCCTCCATAAGACATGATGTATGTATCGTCGCGGAAGTCATGCCCAAGACCGAAGGCATGCCCGAGCTCATGCGCAACTATCCGCCAAGTCCAACAGTAGACCGATGCTCCACCGCGGAATGAGGTGCCACCCCCGTGACCACACGCGTTCCCAGGGAGTTTCTTTTCTCCACGGGTTTCTATCATAGAAACAACGAAAATCTCATCCCTTGGGATATCAGTCTGTTCATGGATTTCTTCCCACCAGAGAGAGGGATTTTCTTCGAGATAATGTACATAGGGGAACTTCCCAACTACATGATGCACGACAGTGTTGCCGTTCGCATTGGTTTCAAACTGGAAGGTCTTTCTGCCGAACCCGTGGCGTTCCATCCCGTCCGCGAAGAAACGCTGTACTTTCTTTATCAACCCATCAATTTCTGCGTCTACATTGAGCCTCGGTGCCTTGTCGCTCGCGCGGAAGTAGACCACCTGGACGACGGTCCTATCGTCTTGGGCAAGGATAATGTGTGGGAACACTGCCGTGCTACAGATAACAATTAGGAGAAAAAGTAACACTGTTTTCACTATTGACTCCTCCGCCGATTTTTCACTGAATTTTTCTGGACATTCACCCTGTTTCCGTTTTGCCTCAGACACCGAACGAACGGACAATCGTCTGCTAAAGGGTTATGATTAACGAAGTGGCTATTACGAGATTTTAGACAGACAAATATGCTTTTTTATCCAAAGAGATGGATTCTGTGCAGGATTTTGTAGCGTAAACTGTTAGTTTGCGTCCTTACGGCAATCTAAAAAATTATGCTACAAAGATGGCAACTTGGGTTATGGTTAAGGCGTTAAATCCTGCACGCACCGGAAACCGACATCGCTGTTTATGCTGGACGGATCAAGCCTGAAGCGAACGGCGTTCCGCAGCCCCTGAGAATTAACCTGCCAAGAACCCCCGCGTAACACGCGCGGTGACTGCACACTTGAAAAACCGTTCGTTATCCCTGCTACAGGGCCTGCTCCTGAAACAGGATTTGTGCTGGGTGAAGTTGCATAGAAACCGGTGTCATATTCATCGAGACACCACTCCCACACGTTTCCTGCCATATCGTATAAATCATACCCATTCGCAGGATAGTTTCCCACGGGTGCGGTGTAGCCATACCCGTCATCGACACCCTTATCCGCCCACCAATAATGTTCGAGGTGTTTATCTGCAAAATTGCAAGTCCCCCCTGGTGCGAAGTCGCCCCAGGGATAGGTTTTGCCTACCAAGCCACCGCGCGCTGCCTTCTCCCATTCTGCTTCCGTCGGCAATCGTTTGCCTGCCCATTTCGCATAAGCCATCGCATCGTGCCAACTCACAAAAACGATAGGGTGGTCACCAGCCGGGGAATAGATAGAGATCCGATGCCAGTCCGGGTCGCGATGCCCAGTTTCTTGAACAAACTTCTGATACGCGTTCACTGTTACTTCGCGTTTATCCATATAGAAGGCATCCACATAGACGGTATGGACGGGTTGTTCGTTGATGTTGGCATTTTCTGCAGTGCTGCCCATTTCAAAGGTGCCTTCGGGAATTAACACCATCCCCGCTGGTACAGCCTCTGTGCTTTCTTCGTCTTCCTTAATTGGATCCTCAGTATCTTCACCACACCCAGATATGAACGTGACAACGAGAACTATTATTATCACAATTGAGGACATGATTATGTTTTTCATAACTTCTCTCACGACAGAACTTGAAAACCATTGGAAAATGTAGAGAAGATCGCGGGCATGGGGAAACACCCAAGCAAAAGCACCTACGGAGTTACTGAGTCTTTTATCAAATGCACGTTATATATTTAGGACTTACGCAGGTTTCCGCTCTTTTGTAGCATAAACTTTTAGTTTGTGTGGAAGCCATTTGCGTTTTATTGAGCATCCCCAACTAACAGAGTTTGCGACGGTCAAAATTGCGTAAGTCCTAATATTAAATCGCCACGACTTGCGGGGCTTGTTCCAAGTTCAGATTATGCGCCGATGCCCAGTCTGAACCAGCCCAGTGCACCCCGTTCGGATCCTGCCTGCCTTGTGTATCTATGGATGCACCGAGAAACTGTCTACCGAGATCGTCTAAGTTTTCCACCAATGTTTCATCTGGTTGCAGACTGTCATTGTAATAGCGCAAATAATAATCCGGCTTAATCCAGCGGTAATGGTACCCGTAGATAACAACCTTAGAGATATTTTCTCTGAA
>JAAXHD010000012.1 GCA_012271015.1 Candidatus Poribacteria bacterium
AACACGTTCTACGAGAAGTTCTTTCAGGGATTCTCCGAAGACGTAGCGGACACACACGGCATCGTCTACACACCGCAACCGATCGTCGATTTCATGGTGAACAGTGTGGCGCACATCTTGGAAACCGAGTTTGGTCGGTCACTGTCGGATACGGGGGTCCACATCATCGATCCGTTCGTCGGGACGGGGAACTTCATCGTCCGTCTCATGCAGGACATCCAAAGCACGGCATTAGAGGCAAAATACCGCAATGAGTTGCATTGCAACGAGGTGATGCTCCTGCCTTATTACATCGCCAGTCTCAACATCGAGCAGGAGTACTACCAACGCACAGGGACGTATCTACCGTTTGAGGGGATAGCGCTTGCTGACACATTTGAGCTATTTGAAGGACAACAGACAGAATTCTTCACACAGGAAAATACAGAACGGGTAACGAGACAGAAGGCAACGGATATGTTCGTCGTCATTGGCAACCCACCTTACAACGCACAGCAGGTGAATGAAAACGACAACAACAAAAATCGAAAGTATGAAACAATGGACGAACGGATTTTCGAGACGTATGCAAAAGACTCTAAAGCAACTCTGAGAAATAAACTCCGCGATCCGTATGTAAAAGCATTCAGTTGGGCATCGGAACGGATCGGAAAAGAAGGGATTGTCGCCTTTGTGACGAACAACGGGTTTCTTGACGGTTTCGCTTTTGATGGAATGCGGAAACACCTCGCACAGGATTTTGACGCGATTTACATTCTGGATCTCGGTGGGAACGTCCGTAAGAACACAAAGTTGTCAGGAACAACGCACAATGTCTTCGGAATTCAGGTGGGCGTGAGCATCAACTTTCTCATCAAGAGAGGTGCTATCAAGACAGATTCAAAACCTACCGAAATTTTCTATGCTCGCGTTGAGGAATTTTGGCGGAAAGAAGAGAAATATAACTATCTCAATTCAAAGAAACACTACCAAAGGGTTGAGTGGCAACAGATAACGCCTGACAGTCGCTATACATGGCTTACGGAAAGACTCCATGCCGAATTTGACACCTTTATTCCGATGGGAACGAAGGAAGCAAAGGCACAGAAAAGTGCCGCGGTGGATGTAATTTTCAAAACTTACAGCCTCGGAGTTAGCACAAATCGAGATGCGTGGGTTTATAACTTTAATATAAGCACGCTTACAGAGAACGTTCAGAGAACGATGGAGTTTTACAATCCACAGGTGCTGAAGTGGTTAGTCACACCAGAAAAGTCGATTGTGAATATTGATAATTTTGTTGTGTATGATGATACTAAAATCAGCTGGAGCCGGGACTTAAAGGCGAAACTGAAACGAGGGAAGATTGCTGAATATACAGAGCACAAGGTAAGAACATCACTCTACCGTCCGTTCACGAAATCAAATCTCTACTTCGACCGAACAGTGAACGATGTTGTATCCGTGTTTCCATCCATCTTCCCGACTTTGGAGACAGAAACAGAAAATCGAGCGATTTGCGTGAGCAATATTGGTAGTAACAAATCTTTTCAATCTTTGATGGTAGATGTGATTCCAAACCTTCATCTCACAGGTGATTCACAGTGTTTCTCTTTTTACATCTACGACGAAGACGGAACCAACCGACAGGAGAACATCACTGATTCGGCGTTGACGGAATTCCGAACGCATTACGGCGACGACACCCTCACCAAGTGGGACATCTTTCACTACAACTACGGTCTCCTGCACCATCCCGACTATCGTGAGAAATATGAGATGAACCTCAAGCGCGACCTCCCACATATCCCGTTCGCCGAAGACTTCTGGGGATTCGCCAACGCAGGCGCAGCGTTAGCAGATCTCCACGTCAATTACGAATCCGCTCCGAAATACGACGGACTGAAATATATCGAAACGGAAGGAATGACGGTGGATTGGAACGTCGAGAAGATGAGATTGTCCAAAGACAAGACGCAGTTGAAATACAACGATTTCCTCACATTGGACGGTATCCCTGCGGAGGTCTACGAGTATAAACTCGGCAACCGTTCTGCGTTGGAGTGGGTGGTGGATCAGTATCGCGTCAAGACCGACAAACGGAGCGGGATTGTGAACGACCCGAATCGTGCCGATGCACCGCGGTATATCGCGGATCTGATTGCCCGTGTCATCACCGTCAGCCTGCAGACTGTAGAAATCGTCAAAACCCTACCTACGCTATAACCCCAAAATGGTTGAACACCAATTTTGTTGGGGTTCGCTACGCTCTACCCATAGTATTTTGAAGCAGTCTCTACAAATGCCGCCTCTACGAGGCTTGATTTTTCGACTTCACACAGTTCTACAGAGATGCCGCCGCGCTGGGGCTGAAGAGCGTACATTCACACCTCATTTTATTGACGACCCGAAAAATGTTTCCACATTCCCGACTCTTCAGAAATAAAACGAACTTTTTTTGAAATAATCTGACTCATGTAAACAAAGAGAGCAATTGAACGTTCAAATATTGTAAAAGGTAGAAAAGTGAATTGACATTTATAGTGGACTAAAAAAACAAAGAAGGAGAAAAATCATGGCAACGCAAATTAGACGGCAAGACGGCATCACGATTTTGGAACCGAGCGGAAAGATAGTGGGATCCTCAGCATCGGAATTACGGAAGGCAATTTCACCGCAAATAGAGGCTTACGATGAGCCACGTGTCCTCATCAATCTCGGACGCGTCAATCGGATTGATAGTTCAGGACTCAGTGCCCTCATGGAGGCACGTGTCGCCGCGACCCGCAAGCAAGGACGCATCGGGGTTGTCAATGTCGGCAAACACATCAAGAACCTGGTCGCTCTGAATCGATTGGTGAGTCTCTTTGAGTGTTTCGACAGCGAGGATGCCGCAGTTTCGGAACTATCGGCATAGTATCCTAAATCCAGTGAAATAGAAATAAAAAGGGGATCGGTTTTACCGGTCCCTTTTTTTGTACGACGCATGAGATTCTGACGGACACCGGTGCGGTTAGGAAACCGCACCTACCACATCGAAAGAAATGGCGAGGTTGGGAAACCTGACCAGCGGAAATAGGGGGGTCAGGCTTAGGGCATTATTGTTCTCGGCACGCAAACTAACAGTTTGCGGTACAGCAGCGTCGCGATCAGGAGATCGCTCCTACAGGAAGAGGAGAGCCGCAAGATTCGAGTGGGATTCGGTGTGGGTTGATAAATCGCTTAGTGAACTAACGTCACCTTAACAGAATCCTGTCCGTCTGCATAAGGAATATCCCATTCAATCTGCTCACGGATCTCAACGCGTCCCGTGCTACACCGATACGAACCTGTCGGCATCCCATGCACCGAGATATGCGCACATTCCGCATGCATGTACGGCTTCGACAAAACAAGCTCCAACTGTCGCAAATCTTTCGTGAGCGTCGCTTTCTCAATACGAGCCTTTACCGCCTCCAACGTCACACCGAGCGGCATAAAGGCAACCCTGACACCCAATCCGTCCTGCGGAATGAGCGTGTAATCGTCCATCGTCTCGGAAACAGCGCACCCATAACCGACAAGCCCAAAATCCGGATCTTGGACGAGGTAGGATTTCAGCATACTCAAATTTCCGTAAAGCCCGATACCCACTTCACCAGAGAAACAGCCGTTCCGATAGTAATTGTATTCCAGCGACCCTTTTTCCGGCGGATTGAATCGCCATTCCCTACCGTTATATCCCTTCCCAGACGAATCGACACAACTCCAGACCGCCAAGGTCGCACCGTAAGCCTTCTGCAGGAAGTGTAGATCCCCTGTCTGCTCGTATCTATCGAAAAGCGGACGCGCCAACAGTGGCGTTGGATAGCATCCGATGTATCGCATATTCGTACAGTAGGAGAACCACATCGGCGTTGCGTCTCGACTGGCGAGGATTGTCTGTACGGTACGCAACTTCAAGGGTTCATCATCAGCGACCTGTGCTAAGTAGTACAACGCTGCTTTCGAGGCATGATCGAAACAATACTCCGATGCGAACGGGTATTCCTCTTCAAGGAAGAACGGGAGACACCCTTCAATCGCCTCTCGGAGCGTCCGGTATTCAGCAGTCATGCCTTCCATCTTCAACGATCTCAGGAGATGCGCCAGAATCGGTGAACCCATCGGTGCATGTGTTTTAGACATGTTGCCTCGGTGGTAGTCGATGTAATTCTTCGTCTCATAGACGCTCTCGTAGGTGGAATCGAGATAAGAGGCGAGTGCAGTGTTATAGGCGAGGTTGAGATACCACAACGGCTCACGACTCGTTTTTATTCCGTGCAACGTGGTGATCCGATACATCTGATAGTAGATATTATAGACGTGCGGATAGTTATAGATACGCCAGACGTAATCCCATCGCCGCCACGAACCCGGTCGTAGCCCAATGAGCGAGTTCAAGACCTGATAGTTGTCTTTGTTCTGTAACTTCCCGTAGAGAAACTTCTCAATAAATTCATCGAGGGCGTGGATCTCCTCCTCATCGGGATAATAGGCGTTCTTTCCAGCGAGGAATACCGGTGGTGCAAAGCACCTGTCATCGCTACCCCCCATATCAATCGAGCCACACGGTGCTTCCTCCTCTACGATGAGTCTTTCATCCTTGTTATTCCAGATACGAAAACTATAGTGACAGAGATCATCTGGGTCTTCGACACGCTGGTTCTCCACGATGAATTTGGAGCGCGCCTTCATCAGGGTCTCTATCTCCGCGATACCGTTGAACACAAGGTGTGCCCACTCGCCATTGCCGTATCGGATTGTCACCTTCTGTTCACCCATAGCAGTCAGACGGACGGTATAGGTGTGACGGTCACCCATCGTTGTCACCGGTTCAACCTCAATGCCATTGGCAGTCTCAATCGCCGTAATCGGTTTCTTGCATCGGAGCAGAAGATGTGCCGTCGTGCCGACAGGCAACACCATCCCCGGCACGATCTTCACAGCGATGTTCCCGTCCTGATACAACTTCTCACTGACATCGGCATGGTCTTTGACGCGACTCAGTGCGAAACTGAAAGTCCGTTTTTCATCGGGTGCTAAAGTGAGCGAACGGTGTCCATTGTACCAAGGTTCCTCCGCAGTGGCTTCGGAAAATAGGTAAAACATGGAACCCGCACCCGTCATCATCTCGGTGTTCGGGAAAAGTCCATACCCAGAAATCGCCTCCAGTGCGGTATCGTCTTGTGGAACAATCAGCAAATGGTCACCTTTTCCACTCGCACGGGTCGCAAGGATGTAGGACGAATGTCCAGAGACAAATGAACTTTCAATCACACGTTGCTCAAAAACGTATTTCGTAGACTCAATCGACCGGTGGTTGAAACCCTGTTTCTCATCACCGATGTCGTAGTTCGTATTCAGTGTGATCGGGAGTCCGAGTTCCCCAATTTCGACATGTTCCTGCGAAGTGTTATGAAGCGTGATCGTCCATAAAATAGCATCGCCGCTCTGCGGGTTCCCCCTAAACGCGTACCTTTGCTCAATATTGAGGTATTGGAGTCCACCTCGGTTGACAGAATTGCCCTCGTAACGGGTGGTTATGGAATCATCGTCGTAGGTCACCGTCCGGACATCGTCGCTGAGGAAGGTGTGCATCGCGTGCCAGTTTTGGTTTTTAGGGTCGGGATTACAAATCCCTCCGGTAGGGGGCACACGCGCTTTCAGTACAACGTCACCCGTCCAACAGTGCATCGGAATACGCTGCGCCTTTTCAGGAACATGCCGTTGTTTCCACCAGATGTTGAGGCGCATGTTCTGTTCATTCCCAAAGAAGTTCGTGCCTTGTGCGTCCTCTGTGAGGTATAAACCTTTGATAGCACCGCTGCGTCTATCCACATCGAGGATGTAATGTTCATTCGTCAAACGGAGGTATGCCTCGTGGGGGGTATAGCGTGCGTATCGGACCTGTAGCATAATAATTGCTCGCTTTCACGGGGTAAAGGTGAGAATTTCCTTGAGAATACCCGTTTTAGAGGAATCTGTCAAGGAAAAATCATCCTCTGTAGGCGGGAGATTGGAGCGGGATTCGATGCGGTTGGATGAAAATAAAAAAATGATTCGGTAATTGTTTGTGTCAACCCTCCGTGGGAATCGCGAGCACAGCTCGCTCCTACAGTAAGAGATGATTGAGAGTATTACCGATTTAAATTCTGAAACTTCATGAAACCGCATCTACCGTGTGGGGTTGGTTTTTAGTCCCTCCTAACATCCTTATTAGAGGGAATAAGAGTCGGGATTCGGAGATCTCTCCTATAGAAAAAAACGGGCAATAAATTGCCCTACTACGAACGAAGAAATTGAAAGTCATTGAGTTTTCGGAACCTTTTGTAGGTTCTGTCGGATATACCGCGACCGCAGGAATCAAGAGTCGGAATTCGGATATCCCTCCTACAGGCAAACTAAACAACCCTATATTGCGAATCTTCCCATTGACAAACATCCCAACCTATGATAAACTTCGGTTTATGTGAACCACCATCACAGAAATTCTATAACCAAGGAGACGATTAATGGCAAATATCAAAGTCCTGATTGCCAGTGGAATTAGCCAAGAAGTTGCGGATATGCTGAAGGACGCACCCTCGGAGATGGAAATCAGCTTTCTACCGGAAGGTGGGGAACTCAAAGACCACATTTCAGATGCTGAAATTCTCTATGGCGTCGTGTCAGAAGATGCCCTCCCTGGGGCGAAATCCCTACAATGGGTGATGCAACCGTTCGTAGGCGTGGAAAGGTCAATGTACCCCGCCTTCAAAGAAAGCCCCATCACACTGATAAATAGCAAGCGTTTGTATGGACCGCAACTCGCCGAGCACGCCTTCGCGTTGTTACTGTCCCTGACGCGGGGGATCAACGCACAACTCGATTTAATGCGAGATAAGGAGTGGAAGTGGACACCGTGCGTTGAGGTATCGGGAATGACGATGGGCGTTCTCGGACTTGGGGGTATCGGCAGAGCGGTCGCCCAACGTGCCAAAGCCTTCGAGTTTAACGTGATTGCTGTCGATCCCGAACCGATGGAGAAACCAGACACCGTTGACGAATTGGGACAACTCGATTGGTTGCCGGAGTTCTTGTCCCGCAGCGACGTTCTGACGGTATGCTGTCCAATCACACCACAAACGCACAAACTGCTGTCCCATGCAGAATTCGATGCCTTACCAGAAGGTTGCTTCTTCATCAACGTCAGTCGTGGTAAGGTTGTAGACGAAGATGCGCTCATCGCCGCGTTGAAAAGCGGGAAATTGGCGGGTGCGGGGCTGGATGTGACCTATACGGAACCGTGTCCGGAAGACAACCCGTTATGGACGCTCCCGAATGTGATCCTCACGTCCCATACCGCTGGCGCGTCGCAAAATATCGCCAAACGCGCGATGGAACTCTTCATCGACAACATGCACAAATACGTGAACGGAGAACCGCTCACCAACGTTGTGGATAAGGAAAAAGGGTATTAAATGGAGAACCTATAATGGAATACAAAATACCACTCCTTTTAATGCCCCAACCTGAAGGTGGATACACAGTGACCTCCCCGCTGTTGCCTGAGTTCGTCACTGAGGGTGATTCGTTAAACGAGGCATTAGAAAACATTAAGGACGCTCTTGCTGCGGTCATTGAACTCTATCAGGACATGGGACGCTCATTGCCAGAAAACACCCATATTCCCGATGCAAAGAGCCCTGTGTGGTTAGAAACGGTAGTATCGGCACCGTGACATACCGTGAAGTTGCTCGAAAATTAACAGCCCTCGGTTGTCAAGAACGAAAGAGAAGAGGCGGTGGATCACATCGCAAATGGTTTAATCCCAACACCCAACAAGGCACTGTTGTTCCAGATTGGGGTAGACGCGACCTGAAATTGGGAACGATTCATGCCGCTGTCCGCCAATTGGGAATCAATTGGCAAAACTTCCAAAACGCATAGAATCACCAAACCAAACGTTTTAAGCCTCTATTACAAAGGCTTCCAGTGCTTCCGTATCAATATCAATACCGAGTCCGGGCATATCATCAATGATGAAAGACCCATCCTCGATCATCGGCTTTCGCGTGGTGATTTGCCCTTTCGATTCATACGCCTCAGGGGAATGCTCCATAATCAGGAAGTTAGGGATCGTCGTTGAAAATTGCACCGTCGCGGCAATCGACAGGATGCCACCGCCACCGATGTGAGGCGTCACCGGTATGTTGTAGACATCGGCAAGGCTTGCGATGCGTTTCCCCTCCGTGAGTCCCGTGCGGGCAATATCGGGCATGGTGATGTCGCAGGCGCGACGTTCAAACACCTCCCGTAACTCATAACGGGTGCGTGTCCACTCCCCGATAGCGACCGACATATCCAATGCCTGCGCCAACGCCGCTTGCCCGGGGATGTCCTCCGGTGCCGTCGGTGATTCTAACCACATCACGTCCAATTCCTCAAGTCCTCGTCCGAGCAGTGTCGCTTCTGGAACGCTATACTGGGTATGGAGGTCCACCATTAACTTAATCTGCGGACCGACCTGTTCGCGCACCGCGGCAACGATTTCTAAAATCTCTGCGCGACCGTGCGTCGTGTGAATTTTCAATCCGCCATACCCCTGCGAGATGTGTTTAGCCGCCTGTGTCGCCGCCGCTTCCGGTGTGCTACCTCCAACACCGGCGTACAAGGGAATCCGATCCCGATAGCGTCCACCCAGTACCTTGTGAACGGGTTTCCCTGTTGCTTTCCCGATGATGTCCCACAGTGCGATGTCACACCCCGCGAGTGCATCGATGAAAAATCCGGTATAGTGTCCACGTTCCCGCATTGCTGTGAACATACGCTGCCAAAGGTATTCCACGTCAAACGGGTCTTCTCCCATCAGTATCGGACGACACAGATCCTCAACGATTGTCTTCGATGTGCGCGGCGAAACGGGACTCTGCCCTTCGCCATACCCGACGATGCCATTTGACGTAGTGATCCGCACGACCATCGTTTCGTGGTGTCGTGAGTAAATAGAACGCCACCCTTCAGAGGGTAAGTAATAATTGTCGGTCTGTTCTTCTGATGATTTCTCGGTTTGGTATCGGAGCGCGAACGCTTCAACTTGTGTAATTTTCATAATTAAACAGCCTCCCTGACATCAGCATATTGGAACGGATTCCCTTGAATTTTTACTTGAATATACGTAAAATGTCAAAAGACGGTTCACTTTTCTGCAACGACACACTAAAACTTTTCACCAACTGCCCAGTTATCTTGAACCCTCATGATGTCTTCACCACGTCCACCTATGGATACGCCAAATCATGAAAAAATCACAGGACGTACCATCCTCATATCTCTGCTACTCCTGCCGTTCATCTACAAATGGCATATTGAGTGTGAAGCCCTCCGATACACCTTTCCAACATTGATGGCACCCTTCTATAGCGTAGTGTTCACACTCCTGATCATTGCAGTGTTCAATATTGCTTTAAAGAAATACGCCGCGAAGTATGCCCTAACCAGTGGAGAACTGATCAGTCTCTATGTCCTGATGTCAATAACACTGCTGTTCATGTCCTACGACATGTTCCTGCCACTCGTCTCAATCATCGTCCACGCCTTCTATTTCGGTACTCCCGAAAACGAATGGCGCGAGCTGTTTTGGCGTTATCTGCCGGAGTGGTTAACAATCAATGATCCGCGTGTGCTTCGCGCATTCTATCTCGGTGATGCCCCGTTTTTTGAGACCCACTCTGTGAAGAAATGGGTGACACCGACGTTCTGGTGGTGCGTCTTCACTTTTGCGCTGATCTTCGTGATGCAGTGTATCAATGTTATTATCCGCAAGCAGTGGACGGAACAGGAACGTCTCGTGTATCCAATCGTTGAACTCCCATATCAACTCGCCTATAACACAAACCAATTCCTTCGGAGTCGGGCGATGTGGTGGGGATTCGGCATTGCGTCAATCATTAGTCTTGCCAACGGGCTTCACATCTTTTTTCCGTCAATCCCCGCTTTCCCAAACAAGCACATACCTCTCAACGCGTTATTCACTGAAAAACCGTGGACAGCCTTCCTCCGTGGTGGAAATGCAATTATTATCTATCCGTTTGCTGTTGGACTGGGTTTTCTGATGCCGCTGGATTTACTCATATCGTGCCTACTCTTTTTTTTTCTATATAAAGTGCAATATTTTATCGCTATCCTAACCGGACTGGAAAATGTCCCCGGCTTTCCGTATCCGTACGAGCAGAACATCGGCGCGTATATCGGTATCTGTGCTGTTGCACTCTGGGGCACACGACGGCAGATCTGGCGTGCGTTCCGCATAGCGTTTGGACGCAGCCAAATAGCGGACGAAGCAGAACCGATGCGTTATCGAACCGCACTTTTGGGAATTATTTTCGGTGGAATATTTATCATCGGATTCGCGATGCGCGGCGGAATGGCGATGTGGATCGCCATGCTATTTTTTGCCGCACATTTCGCAACGATTGCGATTCCACTGACACGCATTCGAGCACAAATCGGTTTTCCGATTCACTCAACAACTTTTATCGGTCCGCACCACAGCCTCGTCAGTCTACTCGGCACGCGGCGCATCGGTGCACGAAACTTGACATGGTTCGCCCTCTTTTTTTGGTTCAATCGAGACAATCGGAGCCACCCAATGCCGCATCAACTTGAAGCGTTTAAGCTTGCCGATCGTGGGAACCTTGACGTAAAAGGTCTGTCTCGTCTGATGCTTATACTGACAGTCATCGCAATGCCGTTATGCATCTTCATGCTGGTAGATACATTCTTTGAACTTGGAGTTAATACCGGCAAAGTGGGTGGGCAGATTAACAGTTTCGGTGGACGCGCATATCGCTTCCTTGAAGGTTGGCTGACCTCACCACAAGACCCAAACACCGGTCATATCACGGCGATAATATTCGGTTTCTCTCTCACGACCTTACTTTCAGCAGTACGGAGTCGGCTGTTCTGGTGGCCCATCCATCCGCTGGGTTACGGGGTATCCTTCCATCTGCATCTTTTCTGGGCGGCGTTTGTCATCAGCGCGCTCGCCAAATGGAGTGTGCTAAAATACGGTGGACTCGGTCTCTATCGGAAAGCAGTGCCACTCTTTCTCGGATTAGCACTCGGAGATTTTGTCATGGGTAGCTTCTGGAATATTCTAAGCATTATCGTTGATAGACCGACCTACGCCTTTTACTATTAAAAAGGTATCGTGAACAAAGTTAACTCCTACATAAACAGGGCTATTTAGTTTTAAGGTTTTTGTCGGATTGACGCGGAAAGTCGCGATCAGGAGATCGCTCCCACAGCGGATCCGATAAAATCGAAAATCCAAAATTTTGAAAAACTAAACGACCCTGCCTCCATAAAAACGCTATCTTCACTTTTTTCTTCTAATATGCTATTATCTCATTAATTGCGGAAACACACAACTGAGAAAGATTTAAGGGCTACCTTCACACACGTCCACTATGACAAAAAATCATGAAACGACTCGCTTGTTCTCTCCTTATCACTTTGTTTATCTCCTCTCCTGTTCTCACAGAGCCAAGGCACCGGTTTTTCGGTAGCAACCAGACCTCTGCTGTCATTAGCCTTCACCACCTCGCCAACGTTTCAGGCCTTGAAGTCTCACGGAAGCATGTTGAAAACATCCTCATGCGGAAAGCCGAAGCAAATCGGGGCATCAACATCCACACACTTATTAACACCGCCAGAGAGATTGGAATTGAATTGCTGGAACAGAATCTCAACTATAAGCACCTACAACTCCTTGAAACACCAGCTATCACTGTCTTCAAAAAAGCGTTTGATAACGAAAACCCAATAACCAACGCTACACCAGAACATTTCATTGTTGTTGAAGAGGCGACCGAGAAATGGGTACGTATCTTCGGAACACCTCAAAACGCCACACACGGGGCAGGAACTGTCATTCCTCGAGACCGATTCTTGGAACTTTGGACGGGTCACACTCTAAAGCCACTGTACGTACTTCCTGCGGAAGCGAGACAACTGCTTGCAGACATAATGACCGGCACAGAAGACTATAAAGCGAAATTCAAAAGCGGTGTCATCGAATTCTCCATCACACTGAGCCAAGCGACGGATAAACCCGTACCCGCAAATGCAGTGACATATATGGAAAACGGGCATCAATACGAAGAAACAGGATACTGGCACATCACCTACAAATTTGACGGGGAACGTCGCTTCTACGATGTCAAAATGCGTCATAAGATGGAATTCCATGGACATTCGCTCGAAGGTTGGCAAGAAACCCATCATCAATATCGGATACTGCGCAGCATACTGCATGTCTGGGAAAAGGACGGGACGGAATGGAAAAAGTACCGACCCCAAAAAGTGTCCGCACGCTTTCTTAAACCACACTTCAATCCACATTGGTGGAGCTGGCCCCTTTGGAATCTTAGACTCACAGACCTGTTTCGCTTCTTCAAACCCACGGATGTCCAACAAGTTAACGTAGAAAACGCCGTTCATTATCTGCTCACCGGACACAGAAGTGGAGCTGCCGACAGTGATATTGAAATCTGGTTAGATCCACAAAAAGACTACCGTCCCACTCGCGTGCTAACGCATATTAGAAGTATATTAGGTGTAGCACCCGACGAAGCCCCTGGCGAAAAACCCAAACCGATACCGCTTGAAACAGAGTATACCCTTACCCGCTATACATACCAAATCGAGAAGTTTGATCCCGATATCTGGTTCCCGAAGACTGTTACCAGAGAAGTGTCATTTAGCACTGCGGATGAGAACCAAAAACCACTACCGATACTCAGAAAAACAGTCATGCACGTCCATCGCGCCGTATTTAATATACCCATTGCGGAAGAAGATCTGGGCAGGATTTCAGATATGGCAAGACCGGTGAGATAAGTAGAACCTATCTCATAAATACCAATATCAATCTATCTAACTTCGTTAGACCACAACCGGTGCGGTTAGAAACCGCACCTACCAGCTTAGGAGAGTAATCTACCTAACTTCGTTAGACCATAACCTCTTAACTGAAAACCGACAACTGAAAACTGATTGACTTTACCAAAAGTATATGCTAATCTATTTTCTCAAACAAACATCCTATATCTCCGCGAAAGGTAATGTTAATGGAACAATGGATCACAGAACTTGCTAACGGGTTACCCAGCCTGGCTCTTTTTTTAATAATTGCGGTAACACTTTACACAATCGGTAAAGGTGCAGATTGGCTCGTCGATGAAGCCGTCATCCTTTCAACCCGATGGGGTTTAGGGAAAGCGGTCATCGGTGCAACGATCGTGAGCATCGGCACCACAACTCCAGAGGCGGCAGTCTCTGTTCTCTCGGCAATACAAGGAAAACCGGGGCTTGCGCTCGGCAACGCAGTCGGTTCAATCATTTGCGACACGGGACTCATTCTCGGATTGGCATCCCTCATCGCTCCGCTACCCCTCAATCGCCAATTGGCTTCACGGTTGTCGAACGTACAAGTCGGCGCTGGCATCCTGCTCGTGCTCGGCTGTTTTCCGTGGACATCCCCAGCGCAAGTCTTCACGCAAGGTGGCACTTTACCACAACTGGTAGGGGTCGTCTTCGTTATATTATTGGCGTTATACATCTATCAGTCCATCCGATGGGCAAGTGCCGCAGGCGCGAATCCCGATAATGTAGAAGAAACGGAGGCAGAGGCAGCAGGGGCATTCGGAACGCTTCTTAAACTCATCGGGTCAATTGCTATCATTGTCGTCTCTGCACAAATTCTGATACCAGCCGTGAGCATCATGGCGGAGCGGATAGGTGTCCCGAAACACATCATCTCCGCAACACTTGTTGCGTTCGGCACCTCGCTCCCGGAACTGGTGACAGCAATAACAGCAGTCAGACGCGGACACGGAGAGTTGGCAGTCGGTAATATTATCGGTGCCGATATTCTCAACGTCCTCTTTGTCGCCGGTGTTTCTGCTTCCGCAACGCAAGGCGGTTTGCAGGCGGACGGTCAATTCTTCCAGTTCCTGTTCCCAGCGATGCTGTTTATTCTGATCGTGTTTCGGTGTGGGATCTTCGTATCGGGCGATCAGTTGAAACGTCCGTTCGGGGTCGTGCTGGTCGGCACATGGCTTCTGGTGACAATCCTGAGCTATGTCCTCTCAATCGAAATGCATTAGTTAATAGTTGTCAGTTCGCTCACTTCGTTCGCTTTCAGTTGTTGGCTGTCGGTTAAAGAGCAATTCGTAACAATCTGCCATAATGTTGGAATATCCCAAAGCGCGGTGGATTGTTACTGAAAAACTTTTTAACCAATAACTGAAGACCGAAAGGGTTGCGGAGCAACCCGAACCGATAACCACCTATCTGATAATCAACAGGATTTGGAAACCTTCAACAGGAAACATCGTAATTCTTGACACATTTGTGATAGAATGTCACAATCAACGCCAAATTTAGACCACTTTTCCATAACGCTCAAAAGGAGGCATCACAATGAGCAACGATCAATCACCGAAGAAAGAGGTCTACCGTGCCCAGGCTTTTGCTGATTTCAAACCAGAACTCTCAGCCCCCGGTGCTACACCGGAAAGACTGGAGCATCTAAGGGAACACGGTTTCGTGATCATCAACGACTTTGTCGACAATCCGTGGATTCCAATCCTCCGGGAGGCAGGTCGTCGGGTTACGCAAGCGTGTGCGCCTGATAACGGCTATGACGTTCTCGACTGCTCAAAGGGATACGTTCACCGGGCAGGCGAGCATGAACCTTGGGCAATCCGAGGTATACTTCATCCGGCATTTAAAGAACCCGTTTTCGCTGAATTTTACGGATCGCCTGATTTCACAGGCTTCGTCAAAGCGTGGTGTGCGGTAGAACCTGAAGACCTTGTCATGACGAACATACTCCTCTGGTGCAATCCCCGTAAAAAAGAGAACAGACTCGGATGGCACAGAGACACGACATGGTGGGGTACTGGAGAGAGTTACTTCTCACAAGAAAGTCGCACAGAAGGTCCTGAAGCCTATTCCGAAGAGGTTGAGCAGATCCGCTGGAAAGAAATTCAGGAAGAAAATGAGAAGCGAATTACCGAACGGAACAGTGTCGGTATGTTTTTAGCACTCGCAGACGACGAATGCCATGAACTCGTTGCGGGTAGCCACAGTCGATGGCGCACCCCGCTTGAACACGACGTACTACTCCCACAATCCATGAAGGATCAGGGTGTACCGTATACACCGAGTTGGAACGGCACAGATCCGCTCCCCGGACAGGTCGCGATCCGGCTCAAGGCAGGTCAAGCACTTATCCGTAACGGTGTGACCATCCATACCGGACACACCGTGCCTGAGCGTGAACGCAATACCCTCTCCATCGGTTGGTCGAAATGGAGCGGTCCCTCCGAGGAGGAACCGAAGGTCGTCGATGCACGATTCGCATGGCAACTCGATCCTGCCGTTCGCGAGGCACTTCCGCACGAATGGATGAAAACAGCGTGGGATCGTTGGGCGGCAAACCACAAACTCGGCGATAGACTTGAAGACCGCTACGCAGGCTTTGACATCCAACGCATCAAAGCGGGTGAAGTTGTCGGATGGCGCACCGAACTAGAACGTCAAGCCGCCGCCGCAGGCGAGGCATGGGAACAATACCAAACCGTATCCTAACAACAGAAAATAACCTTGAACTCAGATGAGATGAAGAAAAAGAGGGCGGGAAACCTAATTCCCGCCCTTTTGGCTGCGAACCCTTCTATTTCCGAACTATGGTAGATTCTACAATTAACATTACATTGTTGAATTGTAGGAGGGGAAGAAATTGAAGAAACGCCCCAGCAAAAACCCCCAGCAAAAACACTCCGATTCCCGACTGTCAGGGTAGGGGTCGCGATTCGGAGGGTACGCCCCCTACAGAAGAGATGTAAACTTAATCAGGACTTACGCAAAATGAGCAAATATCGGACAGTCAGACGCAAAAATCGATAATTTCGTCCCTTAAACCCCCTCAATCCCCCTTATCAGGGGGACTTTCAGAGGGAATGCGTAAGTCCTATTAATTATGAGTTTTACTATAACTTTGCTAATTTTTCGTTTGAATAAACGGTGGCACTTCAGCTATCCAATTGGGATAGTAGTTGGAGGTATCGTCTGATCAGGTGTTTATCAAGGGATCGGGTGGTTCTGTGTTCGGATATGGAGATTTTTCGCGAAAGAAAGTGAACGCAAAAATGCTAAAAGCATACAGGAAATCAAAGAATTTGGGTTAGCCTTATTCTGGAAAGTCTCACCGCTCCGCCTCTATATGAGAGGCAATAATAGCGATACCCCCCGTGAGGGTCATGCAACCCAAAATAGAACCTGCTGCAACTGATTTCATCCGAGACGATCGCATCCTCGCCTGATAGGCATCGGCGTAAAATTTGATATACTCAGCCGATTTTCCGATCAATCTCTCAGGTGGTGGATTCGGTGGACGGATATGATATCGAAGCAGCAGGTTGAAAGCCCCCGCGGCACTCATTGCAGCCGTACCGTAAAAAAGAGCGTCCTGCCTTTGTCCGAGCGTCGCGTCAGCGATGAATCCCGTCATCAAACCACACATCCCTGCGGCGAAAGTCGCACTCATGCCTGCTCCAAAAGAAGCCAGCACCTCCACATCGCGTGTGGCATCCGCCGACGCTGCTGCTTTTGCCTGAAGACGTATCGAGTCCTGCTCCACAAGTGGCAGCTGCGCATAATGTTTAGCACCACAGCCTGTAAGTGCAATAATCCACACACTTGACAAACACCATAAACATCGTAAGAATTTCACTGGCTGACATCCGATACCCGCACAAACGCGTATCCCTCTCGTTTAAGCGCAGTAATGATCCTGTCTGTTGCCTCTATGGTTCCCAGACGGGTGGCGTTCCGATAGACACCTGTTCCATCGTGGAAGATGATAATGGAACCCGGCTGGACCTTCCCCAACACCGTTTTGGTAATTTTGTCGGGGTTCTGTGTTGTCCAATCCCAACTCCATACATCACCGCTGATGTGGGCGCGGTCCCGCTTCGCGAGCACCCACGCCACCGGCAGAAATCGTGTTAAGATAGGTGCCCGAAACACAATCTCACCCTTTACACCGATGTGGCGAAGCAGTGCATCCGTCCGTTCAATTTCCCGCTGGACAGCGAAGGGCGGCAGCAAACCCAGTACAGGATGGCTATAGGAATGATTACCGACTTGGTGTCCTTCAGCGATGACGCGGCGTACCGTTTCAGGATGCCGTTCAACCCGATTCCCGATCATAAAGAACGTGGCTTTGACATCATGTTTGGCGAGGACATCAAGCAACTGATGGGTATAAGGCGGACTCGGTCCGTCATCATAAGTGAGCGCGACAATCCGTTGATGTGTGTTCAGGTGAACAATGTTCTCTCCGAAAGGGGGTCTAAAGAAAACCCACAAAAATCCGACTGTTGCTATCCCTGACACAGCAGCGATTATTAATTTCATGAAATTTCACCAGCGAAACAGATAAGTTCACGGAAATTGCACCTATCTTAGTTGGAGCACTAAGCCGGTGGTGCGATGAGACGTACAAATGAACTCGATACCTCGTCTAACTCCTCACGAACCGCCGGATCCAGTTCCCACCCGACACCGCCGAGCGTGTCATCCAGCTGCTCAATCGTGTCGCTACCACTGATTGCAACGGTGACCTCTGGGTGCGATAACACCCACGCTACAGCGAGTTGTGCAGGCGTTTTGCCTAACTCCGCCGCAAGTCGCTTGAGAGTTACGATCACCTTTCCGGTCTCACCACTTATTCGTTGCTCAAATTCATCACGTAAGCGTGCCCCCCATAAAGTTCCAGCGGGAGGTGGTTCACCCGGTGCGTAAACACCACTCAATAAACCCACTGCCAACGGACTATAAGCCATAACACCTAATCCTTCCTCACGCACCAAACCGAACAACTCGGTTTCCATATCCCGATTGAGTAGGTTATACATGTTCTGAATACACATATAGGGGGTTGCGTTAATCCGATCGGCGATCCAGAGTGCTTTGCATGCCTGCCACGCCTGATGATTACAACAGCCAATATAACGCACTTTGCCTGAACGCACCAAATCGTCCATTGCGCGAACCGTTTCCTCCTGCGGGGTAGATTCATCAGGCGCGTGGATGAGGTAGACATCAATATGGTCGGTGTTGAGACGCGATAGGGAACGCTCGACCTCACGCATGATATGGTATCTCGACAGACCCTGATCGTTCGGACCTGGACCGATCTGACTGAAAACCTTCGACGTAATCACCACGTCGTCCCGTTTGCCCTGAATCGCTTTACCGAGCACTTCCTCAGAACGACCAATGTTGGCGCGATCGTCCATAAGTCCATAGATGTTGGCACAATCAATGAGATTGATACCGGAATCAATGGCGTGTTCAACGAGCCTTTGGGCTTCATTCGCGTCGCCTTGTCCTCTGAGTCCTAAACCCAATGCGAGTGGACTCACCTTAACCCCTGCTTCTCCAAAATTGACATATTCCATTTTTTTAATGATCGCTCCTGGACTGCTGCGTCCGTTGTCCTTGCAGGTTTTCGGTTAATCCAACAAGGTTTTTGAAGTCAAAGTTATACTGCAGACGAACGCAAATTGCGCAAGTCCTAAATTGCTAAAAAATCTGAAATGCGTCTACGAGCTGTTGCATGTCTTTGGGCATCTCCGCTGAAAAAGTCAACTGTTCACCCGTTTCTGGATGCTCAAAACCGAGTAGACGTGCATGCAACGCCTGACGCCTGAATTGCGAGAGCACCTGTTTCAACGCCGGCGTGTCGGCATCGTTCAAAGCACGTTGTTCGCCCCCATAAACGGCATCACCGACCACCGGATGCCCAATATGTTGCAGATGCACACGAATCTGATGGAGGCGTCCGGTTTCCAGCGTAAGTTGAACACGCGCGAATTGCGGATACCTCTCCAAAACTTCATAGTGCGTGACAGCATGCCGTCCGCCTGTTTCAACCGTCGTCATCCGTCGTCGATCCCGTCGACTCCTCGCAATTCGGGCATCAATCGTCCCCAAAGTGTCCGTAGGCGCACCACATACTACAGCAATATATCGGCGCGTGATACTATGCCGTTCAAACTGAACGGAGAGTTCCCGATGTACCACATCCGTTTTCGCAACAACGAGCACCCCTGACGTTCCCTTGTCCAATCTGTGCACTATCCCAGGTCGCTCCACACCTCCGATCCCCGAAAGGTCTGTGCAATGTGCCAGTAATGCATTCACAAGCGTTCCAACATTCACCCTATTCGCAGGATGAACAAGCATCCCCGCGGGTTTATTCAGTACAATTAAGTGGCGATCCTCGTGAAGGATGTCGAGCGAAATTCGTTCAGGTTGAACGGTATCCAAAGGGCGCGGCGGTGGAATTCTCAAGCACACCCGGTCTCCGTCTCGCAGCACATAACTCGGTTGTTTAGCAACCTTACTATTGACAGTGACATCGCCATCGCGAATCAATCCTTGGAGATAGGTTCGAGAGACCCCTTCCGTTGCGTTGAGAAGAAAGCGGTCGAGACGTGTCCCGCGCTGATCTTCTTGGATGTCGTAGATTTGGGTTTCATTTTTCATTGCAGAATCTGACACCTATTGACACAATCGATAACTGTAAGTCGTTGCATACAAGAAATTTCCACGTTTTTCAGACCGATTCGGATCAGAAGTAAAAGTCGGGGTAATCGTGACAAGGTGGTTGACCCGTTAGTAACTAATCGTCACTTTCTACACTGGAAGGTAATTCCAACTGTTCCCGAATCGCTTGGCGAACTCGAATACAAGTTTCTATAGCGTGTTGGACATCAGTAGCAGTCGCCTCTTTGCCCGGATAACGAAAATCCACCGCATGCTCAGAAATTGTGGAGAAATCGGCTTGCCAAACTTCCCAATCAGGAAGCGTAGGGAGAATCAAACTCAGTAGCCTTTCCAAATCGTGCGTTCTCGTAAATGGAATGTTCGTCTCTTGAAGCCACGCCTTGAGATACTTTTCAATACACTGCTGGGCATGGAAGCAGATGGCATCGTGTATTGGATTCGATGAGTGATAATTCTGGTGCATGATGGTATAATCGCCCTCAGCCTTTCGGATCCACTCCAACGTTAACGGATTCATTGCCTCCTTCTCCATTTCCAACGCACCGGGATAGATAGCGGAGTAACCCGCAAGTGCACGTTGTAAGGGATCCACAGTGCCATAAAGCACCTCTCCTTTTTCGGTTATCTCGCGAAGGAACCAGTCATTATATGAGAGACGATAAGCAATCTCTTCCGGCGACCGGACAAGTAAATCCATAGGGAAGCGATGAGGGATGCGTCGTCTAATTTCTGACGCTTGGCGACGCGTTTCAGATTCCGGAATTGTCATCACAACGAGCAGATCCACATCTGAGTCCTCTGTAGGGGTACCATACCCATAAGAGCCAAAGAGGATTACTTGTAGCGGGGCAAATTCGCGAACGATGTCATCACAAGTAGCCTGAATTTCTTGTCGGCTGACCATAAATCATTCCTCCTATCACCACGACCTGTATTCGCCACTATCTCTCACTGAAAATATAATAGCATATTGTGAAAGAAATTATCAAGTTCTTGATGGTGCGAAAAAAAGGAACCTAAACATCCCTATCCAAGTTTCCAAACTTCACTTCACAATTGATTTGACACTTAATATAAGAATGTGATACGCTTTATTCATCAGACATCCATACCCTACAATTGGGTGGCACAATGCGAAATATCAAACTCGTGCTTGAATACGACGGCACGAATTACCACGGCTGGCAGACACAACCGAACTTGCCGACAATCCAAGATACCATCGAGGAAAGTTTGGCAAAACTCACCAAAGCCTCGATACAGATCATCGGGGCAGGGAGGACCGATACCAGCGTCCATGCAGAGGAACAGGTCGCCAACTTCCATACGGATTCACAGATACCCATCATCGCATTTCAGAAAGGACTCAACGCTATTCTGCCCCGGGATATCGTCGTTTGTTCCGCAACAGAGGTGCCCCCTGAATTTCACGCCCGCTTCAGTGCAACCAGTCGGCGGTACCGGTACACGATTCTGAATCGGGAATACCCCAGTGCACTTCTGCGACATACGGGTTACTGCTTCCCGACAGAAATCGATGTTTCACGAACGAACGATCTTTGTCAAACGTTGGTCGGCAAACACGATTTCTCTTCCTTCCAAAAGGTGGGGAGTGACCGACTAAATCCTATTTGCGAGATTTACGAGGCGCACTGGTGGAAAAAAGAACCGTACGTCTACTTCGAGATCGAAGCAGATGCGTTCCTGCGAGGTATGGTTCGCGCCATCACCGGCACCGTCTTGACTCTTAATCGCAAGTTTTGGCGTGCAAGCTGCGCGAAAAATATGAAATACCGAGATGCCGAGATGGAACTCCTCCGTATTTTAGATGCTAAAGACCGAGCGTCGGCAGGAATGTCAGTTCCGGCACACGGATTATCACTCATTGGAGTTAAATATAACGCCTGACGCGGATTTGGCAGATGGCAATTAGCAGTCAGTAGTCAGCAAAGAGGCTTTCGTCCTACAAAGGTGTCCTCTTGAAATAGACTCAAAACCCGTAGCCCGTAACATTGTCCCGTAAGCCCACACGCGGCTTGCGCTACGAGGGCGGATATAAGCAACACCCGTCAAAGTCGAAACGCACGAACTTTAACCGTAAGGGAAATTAAAAAATGAACTACAGCCAAGTCTTGAATGAATTGGAAACTTTAGTTAACGAAACCTTCGGACTCTGGGAACACAACCGCGTAGGTTTCCAGTGGCGACACTATACATGGAACCATACCATGCGTGTGCGTGCGCTGAGCATGGAACTCGGTAAACGGGAAGGTGGGGATGTGAAGTTGCTTGAAGTCGCCGGCACCCTGCACGACATCACCAAACGATACGACGGTATTATCCTGACTGACGACAACGGACAACGTATCCTCGACCATAACGGGTTCTGGTTAAACGAAACGCTCACCCCCGCTGGTCAGAACGTCGTTACGGAACTTTACAACAAGCACAACCTTCACGGCAAGGTACATCACGAATCGGGGGCAGTCATCACCGAGAACATCTTAGCGATGTATGACTTTGATCCAGACTTCGTTCAAGCCGCGACAGCCGTTGTTCTCGCGCACCTGAAGCCGATGAATCTCACAGCCGAGGACTTTAAATTGCTCTACAACAGGATCGAAAATCAGATTCTCTACGATGCTGACACAATGGATCCGAACGTCGGCTATACCGCTTTCTTCCGAAACATTCACATCCACTCCCATTTCGCCCTACAACGCGGAAATTTCGACCTTGAAGACTACGTCCGGAACCTTCCACGTTGGATTAATTCCAAGCAGGAATTCGTCGACAAACTTCTGACAGAGTCTTCTCGCGAAGTCGCCCAAGCGCGACAAGACCGGAATCAGCATCTTTTCTTGCAAATGGTAGATGAATTAGACGATATGGAGACAAACCGTAAATATGGATTGCTGGGTGTGATTGAGTATTTCGTCAGTGAAAGTGAGGATCCTCACTTCCTGAACCAACTTGACTATCTGACAAACGAGTGGCTTCCACAACGCCGACAATGGCTCGCTGAAGAAGAGCCGGACGCATCGGCACGAGATCACGCCCAAGCCGCAATCGATCGGGTTGACGATTTCCTGACCCTCATGACCCGCGAAAGTAAAGGCGAAATGTAAGGAGTTTTACATGAACACCCCAACGACAAGCGAACAGACAGACATTGTCCAAATCCCATATCCACCCGACCTTTATCGTTTTGACACGGCGGCAGAAGGGATTTCTGGTGGGTTTTCAGCCGTAACTGAGGCAGACATCGAATACTTCCATCAATACGGCTATCTTGTCATCAACGATGCCTTCAGTACCACTGAAATCAAGGACGCATTGGCGGGCATGATCCATCTCATGGACGGAAAGTGCCCTGATTTCCGAGCGATCCAATTTGAACCGAAACTCGTCAAACAGAAGGACGAGCTGGAAGGACAAGAACGTCGGGACGCTATCAGGAAAATTTTCCGTTTTGTAGCCTACGAACCACGCCTGAACGCGATGGCAGCCCATTCAGGGCTCCTCGGGGTTCTCGAACAAATGATAGGGGATACGCCTGAACTGTTCCAAGACATGGCACTCGTCAAACCACCGCGTCACGGATCGGAAAAGCCGTGGCATCAGGATTGTGCCTATTTTAACTTATCGATGGGAACAACGGTCGTCGGCGTATGGATCGCCTTAGACGAAGCCACACCCGAAAATGGTTGCTTACACGTCATACCCGGCTCAAATATTGAGGGACCGATGATCCATTTCAAACGGCGAGACTGGCAGATTTGTGATACGGATGTACCCGTGGGGCGAGATACGATGGTTCCGCTCAAGCCGGGGGGTTGTCTCTTCTGGCACGGATTGACCCATCACGGAAGTCCTGTAAATCAATCGGAACAACGGCGGCGGGCACTCCAATTTCACTACGTACCGGCGAGTGCTGGAGAAATCACAACGCAGGAACGGATGGAAGTTTACGGAAGCGAAGGAAAAGAGGTAGATTGTTGAGTATTAGTTACCAGTTATCGGTTATCAGTTGTCGGTTAAGAGATGTTTCTGTAACAATCTACCCAAACTTGGAGTACCCGTAGGCAGTCGTAAATTGTTACAGAGTCGTTCTTGAACTGAAAACCGATAGCCGACAACCGACAACTATTACGCTACTTTTTCTCTTCTGGGAACGGTGCACGGATATCGTAACGCCCCTCAACAAATACCGGTAACTTTCCACCTTCTACGAGAAGGTCAAGCGGGTTGGGTCGCGTTTTTAACGGGAAAGTAACAACGTCTTGGAGACGCAACGATTCGTAAATTGCCATCAGGATTTCTATCGTGCAAAGCCCGTGTTTGCCGGCATTGCGGTGTTCATCAACACTCCCCTCAATCCAATCTAACATCTCGTCAAATTGGTTCGGTTCACCTTGGCGGGGTTCAATAACCTGCCATCCTGCGGCTTTGCTGTTGAGCAATTCAATCGTACCGTTTTCACCACGACGGAGTTGACCATCGTCTCCGTAGACGACATCGCCTCGGAGGACGGGTTCCGGTAAATCGCTTTCGTAGATGCCGCGGATACCGTTTTCAAAGCAGATTTCCGCCATACATAGGTCTTCAGTTCTTACACGTCGCTCCCAACGATCGGTTTTGCGTGCGACCTGACCAATCAGCCACAACGGCTCTGGATCACCGAGGATGTAGCGCATTTCGTCGATTTCATGGGTGCCACGGTTCAAAAGCCCGTGTCCATCACGGCGGAGCATCGCTTGCGGTTGCCCGATTGCGCCTTCTTGGATAAGGCGGCGCGCCTCGCAATTCTGGGGGCTGAAACGCCGTTGGTGTCCAACGACTAACTTCACATCGTGTTTCTCACAGGCATCCATCATGTCCTGCGCATCACCAACCGAAGCCGCCATCGGTTTTTCGGTAATAACACCGAGCACACCGCTTTCCGCAGCAGCGATAGTCGGTTCAGCACGGACGCTCTGCCACGTCGTGATACTGACGATGTCCAAGTTCTCTTTCTCGCACATTTCACCGAAATCGGTATAGCGCGTTTGGAGTCCGTGTTCTTCCGCGAATCTCTCGGCGGATTCTTCGCTGATGTCTGAAGCCGTGACAACCTCAGCACGACCGGTACTCATCCAATTACGTGCATGGGAACGTCCCATGCCACCGCATCCAATAATTCCAACACGATATGTTTTGTCTGACATCTGTTTTACCTTTTTATTGGTTATCGGCTATCGGCAAGAAAGTTTGCAAGTATTCTAAAGTTAGGAAGTCCGCTAAAGTTGAAGATAGACTTCTGGCAACTTTACAGACTTTATCCTACCGACTGCCGACTGCTGACAACTCTTGAATCACATGGACATAAATCCTACAAGGATTACATGTTATCAAAAATTGGTTGTCAAAGCAAGCGAATTCTAAGAAAAATAGATTACATGTGTTCTTTTTAACACATCTTTCAAAGCCATAAAGCCATATAAAGCCGCATCCTGCCTATAGTTTCTATCAAGGCACCGATTGGTTTCTATTACGCGATAAGGTCAATGCGACCTTATCGCTCCTTGACTATAAAAAGCCATATAAAGCCATATATTGTCTATAATCTGTAACAAGTAACCGATTGGCATCGTTTATGCAGGTAGGGTTAACACAACCCATTACATACGGTGAAGAAAATTCGCAAGGAGAAGGAAATGGAAAAGTTAATCGTCAAAGGTGGTACCCGGCTTCAAGGAACGATTCCAGTCAGCGGTTGTAAAAACGCAGTTCTGCCTATCGCTGTCGCCGCGGCAATTCTCGGCGATGGGGTCAGTGTACTCCACAACGTACCAAATCTAACAGACGTAAAAACCCTCAGTGCTGTGTTGGAAGGACTCGGTGCTACAACAAAAATAAAAAAATCCTCGCTCTATATTGAACCCATAAACCACTTACAATACGAAGCCCCTTACGAACTTGTGCGCAAAATGCGCGCATCTATCTATGTCCTCGGTCCACTCGTGGCGAAATTAGGGAAGGCAAAAGTCTCATTCCCCGGCGGATGTGCCATTGGACCTCGCCCCATCGACTTGCATATCCGAGGCTTAGAGCACTTAGGTGCAGATGTCACAGTCGAAAGCGGATACATCTACGCACAAGCGGAACGTCTCACGGGTACAGAGATGTACCTCATGGGACAGCACGGCCCCAGCGTCGGTGCGACTGCGAATGTTATGATGGCTGCCACTTTGGCTGAAGGCACCACGGTTATCCGTGGGGCGGCACGTGAACCGCATGTCTCTGATCTCGCCCGCTTCCTCAATGCGATGGGAGCAGATATAGAAGGCATCGGCACTTCTGTCCTGACAATTCACGGCGTCAAGCAACTCCGTGGAACCGAACACACCGTTATATCCGACGATATTGAGGCTGGTACCTTCATGGTCGCCGGGGCTATTACCAGAGGCGATGTCTACGTCGAAGGTATCACACCAGAACAAATTCCCGCCATCTCAGAAACACTCACTGAAGCAGGTATCGAATTAGATTGGGATGACAATGGCGTCCGCGTTACAACACCCCGCGAGATCAGAGGTATTGATGTCACCACAGAACCTTTCCCCGGCTTTCCGACAGATATGCAGGCACAAATCATGGGATTGCTCTGTCTCGCCGCTGGGACCAGCGTTATTACGGAAAACGTACACACGGATCGCTATATCCACGCAGCAGAATTGAATCGGATGGGTGCGGACATCATGCTCGATGGCAGCAAAGCAGTGATTAACGGCGTCTCCACACTCAGCGGTGCCCCAGTGATGGCTTCCGATCTGCGTGCGGGTGCTGTCCTTGTCGCCGCTGGAATGGCAGCAATCGGCGAAACCATTGTATCACGGATCTATCACATCGATCGTGGGTATGAATCTATCGAGGAAAAACTTAACAACGTCGGTGCGAACATCAAAAGAGTCAGAGATAGCGGCGAAGAAGTTTAACGATTTTCGTCGCTAACGAAGAGGAAGGATTATCCAAGGATGTTACAAATTGTCGAGACAGGGACCCAAGAAGCTGAGGATTTTCTCTCAAAGTTGAAGGCACGCGGTAAGTTAACAGATGAAGGTATCTTAAAGGTAGTCCGGCGTATTTTGAGTGATGTGCAAGCGGAAGGGGATAAAGCGGTTGTCCGATATACTCGCAAACTCGACGCATCCCGTATCTCAGTAAAGGAACTAAAGGTATCACGGGAAGAATTTGGGGAAGCGTATTTAGAAGTACCCTCTGAATTTATAGACGCAATCACGCATGCGAGAACAAACATCGAAAGATTCCACGAGAAACAGTTACGAAGTTCATGGATGTCAACAGAACCCAACGGCGTACTGCTCGGACATCTGATTCGACCGCTAAGGCGTGTCGGTGTTTGTGTTCCAGCGATCAGCCAACTTCTCGTCTCTTCCTTGCTGATGAACGTCATCCCCGCGACCGTTGCGGGTGTTGAAGAAATCGCTGTCTGCATCCCTCCGATGCGGAATCGAGAGATTAACCCTTATATGCTGGTTGCCGCCGCAGAATGTGGTATCCAAGAAATCTACAAATGTGGCGGAGCACAAGCCGTCGCCGCAATGGCATACGGCACGAAAACGATTCCATCTGTCGATAAAATTGTCGGACCCGGGAACCTCTATGTCCAATTTTCCAAGAAAGAGGTATATGGACATGTGGATATAGACAAATTAGCGGGTCCCAGCGAAATCCTTGTCATCGCCGACAACACAGCTGACCCAGATTACGTTGCCGCAGATCTCATCTCACAAGCAGAACACAAAGCTGATTCCGCCGCAATCCTGATCACCCCTTCACTTGGGTTCGCCGAACAGGTCAAATCTGCGATCGAGGTTCAGGGTGAATCCCTACCTCGCCGCGACGAACTTACAGAGGCATTTGCGAACTTCGGTGCCGCGTTTATCACCTCAGACCTACCGGAGGCGTTCACCCTCGCCAACGAAATCGCCCCGGAACATCTTGAACTTCACATCGAAAACCCATTCGATTGGCTCGGAGATGTGCATAACGCGGGGGCTATCCTCATAGGTCCCTATTCGCCAGAAGCCGTCGGAGATTACATTGCAGGACCAAACCATGTCTTGCCTACAGGTACAGCCGCACGCTATGCCTCACCACTCAGCGTTGACGATTTCCTAAAGAAGTCAAGTCTCATCTCATACACCAAGGCGGCTTTAGAGGAAGTCACACCAGCAGTTGTTAAACTGGCTGAGGTGGAAGGACTCGAAGGGCACGCTGCCGCTATGAAAATCCGATTTGAAGAAGATTAAGCCCACCTTGTTCCAATAGGAGACCCATCAAAATGTTTCTCATTCCCCTGAGTCTGCTGTTCCACCTTTCCGATCCCGACGTATCCCATGAGAGAGCCGTTCTGCCTTCTGTTGCGACGTTCTCGATTGTCGGATATGACGCAGAAACCGGTGCTCTTGGAATCGCCGTGCAATCCAAATTTTTCGCTGTTGGTTCGGTGGTCCCATGGGCACAAGCAGGCGTTGGGGCGATTGCAACCCAATCGTATGCAAACACGACTTACGGACCTAACGGTTTAAAACTCCTTAAAAGTGGACTCTCCGCCGAACAGACTTTGGAACGACTCATTGCAGATGATCCGGGGCATGCGACGCGACAGGTAGGCATCGTGGATGCGAAGGGCAATGTCGCTAACTATACAGGTGATGAATGTAACGAGTGGGCAGGTGCCATCTCAGGGCAGCATTACACAGCTCAAGGCAACATCCTCGCTGGTGAAGCGGTCGTCAAGAGGATGGGCAAAGCATTTGAGGAAACAGATGGTGAACTGGCGGATAAATTAATGGCAGCACTCTTCGCAGGGCAAGAAGCAGGAGGCGACACACGCGGACAACAGTCAGCCGCTCTGCTCGTCGTTCAAGAAGGTAGTGGCTACGGCGGGTTCAATGATCGGTACATCAATCTACGGGTGGACGATGCCGAGAAGCCGATCGAAGAACTCCAGAGGCTCTTAGAAATCCACAAAAAATTAGTGTCCCGGTAATCCCACCTTTTTCGCTCCCGACTTTTAGTGATCAGACCCCTTTAATAAAGGGAAGAGCCCCCCAGGAACCTCCACTGACTGCTGAAGACTGACAACTGATGGCTATTCAATCGATTCATCTAACACAAGTAGCGGACGTTTAAAACGCGAACGAATACCGTTTGCTGTGGCTAAGACGACCGGTGCACTTATAATCCGACGTTCCAACTTCCGCTTTCCGGGCATATCGCTGATAATAATCCCTATCAGTATTGTCAAAACACCTTGTCCGGGTAAGGGTATCTGAATAATCCCCACCACAACAAGTACGACTGCCAGCAGATTTTTTAAGCACTTCATACCTATCCGTAAAACGGGGTGCCTGATGCGACTCGTCCGCCTATTAGCCAAGAAATAGTCAGGTGGCAAGTAAGCAATAACCAGCGTGCAAAAGAGGATGCTAACGATAAAACTCGCTACAGAGACACCAATCAGCATCACTCCATACGCCTTTAGCCATTCAAAGAGAAAGTAACTGTAAGATTTTAACATGTCTATAAACGCCAAAAAAGTCTGAACTTGATCACAATTCATCGACGCGAAACAGCTCCCCCGTCAACAGTCATAATATCACCGCTAATATAAGCGGCTTCATCAGAGGCAAGAAACAACACTGCGCCGATATAGTCCCACACCGTTGCCCCTCGTTCAAGCGGAGGCGCGTCCGGTGAAGCAGTCGGTAAATCCGGTAGGGTGTCATCTTCAGGGAGATTTTGTGAAGCATTCATACCGGTGGGTGCGCCGCCTCCCGGTGCGACAGCATTCACCGTTATGCCATGCGGACGAAGCTCCAGTGCCAGACTTCGCGTGAGCCGATTCAGGGCGGCTTTACTCACACAATAACTCAGAACACCGACGTGAGATTCCTCGGCAAAAATAGAAGAGTTGTTAATGATACGTCCACGTATGTCTTGAGCTATCATCACTTGAGCGACCGCCTGCGCACATAGCAAACATCCCTTCACATTCACAGCCATCACCTTGTCAAACAGTTCCGGTGTTACCTCAAGCAACGGCTGTCGCCCCAGAATTCCTGCATTATTGAAGAGAATATCGATCCGTTTAAATGTCTGCACTGCAATCTCAACGGTTTCCTGGACTTCCTCAGGCGCGGTGACATCTAATGCAACCGCAATAGCCTTTCCACCCGCAGCGCGGACTTCAGCGGCGACAGCATCTGCGCTTCTTCCACCTGCAACAACGACGGAGGCACCCTCACGAGCGAACGCCAAACACGCCGCTCTCCCAATACCTAACGGTCCACCGCCACCTGTTACGAATGCGACTTTGTTCTCAAAACGCATCGATTTCTCCCCTTTCAGACAATTCCTGTTCTTCGTTCCTCATGTGTTATAACCTGAGTTGCTACCTATAGAAAATCCTTCAGTTTTCTGTGAAAGTTGAAGCATTCAGCAGATTGGCGAGGTTAGAAAACCTCGCCAGCGGGAATGGCGGGTTTTCGTTCCTATTGAAATTTAAACTTATTTTCATAATTCACCATAAACAGTGATAGAGCTTTCCGAATGTTCTGCACAAATGGTGTTTTTCAAGTTTAGGGAGCAACTTGGATTATTATAACATTTTATCACATCGTCCATTTTTTATGCAAAGTTTCACACGATTTAAAGTAGAAAAAAAGTGGTCATCTCAGCGCACGATAAATTTCCCTTGACAAATACTAATGAAAACACTATTATAGTTAGCGTGGTAGCGTAAAATGTTGAAATTCGGGCATAATTTCACGTTTCATGAAGGAAAAAGGGAACTTATATGGTGGAACACCCCTCAAAAGCGATCCGCTGGTGGCCCCTTTGGGTGGTCATCATTTTAGCTATTTTAGGTACGTTGGTGACATGGATTTGGGACGCGGGCCATCGCCAAGACAAGATTCTTTTAACAACTATGATTGTCATCGGCACAATCATTTTGGGTATATTATGGCTGTTATTCTTCTCAGAGATGAGATGGCGGTTTAGGTTACTTGTGCTTACGGTGATCGTCTTGGGCGTTTTCCTCAGCAATAATCTATTCCAATTCAAAGGTTTCAGCGGTGATCTCGTCCCGATATTTGAATGGCGTTGGCAAGAGGGTCAAACTGCCGTTCAATTCAATTCTGAAAACCTGTCAGTCCCCCAAATGTCCATCACGGACTATCCACAATACCTCGGACAACATCGAAATGGTGTCATATCTACCACGAAGTTGAACCTTGATTGGGAATCCGCCCCACCGAAGTTAGTATGGCGGCGACCTATTGGCGCAGCGTGGTCAGGATTCGCAATTGCCGGGAACTCAGCGATTACGCAAGAACAGGAAGGCGCCTGGGAAAAAGTGGTCTGTTATGCGTTACATACCGGCGACGTAAAGTGGAGTCACCAAGACCGAGCGAGATACAACACATCTCTTGCGGGTCTCGGACCGCGAGCAACACCAACAATTTCTGGCAACAGAGTTTATACCCTCGGTTCAACAGGGATTCTCAATTGTCTCGACTTTGAAACCGGAGAACAACTCTGGACGACTAATATCTTTGAAGAGCACACGGCAGACGCCCCCACTTGGGGCGTAAGTATTTCGCCACTCGCTATCGGTGAACTCGTTGTCGTCAGTGCCGGCGGCGCAGTTGCATATCACAGAGAGACCGGCGAAGTTGCTTGGATCGGATACCGGACCAAGAGCGGTTACAGTTCACCCTTCCTCACGACCCTCGCGGGTGTAGAGCAAATCGTGATTTTTAACCAAGGTCTCGTCACTGCACATGATCCATTGAGCGGTGAACTTTTATGGATGCAACCGTGGCCCACCGCGGTGGAATGTGTATCGCAACCCGTCCCGCTATCCGATGACAAGCTTCTGGTCTCAAGCGGCTATGGTGTCGGTGCTAAACTGTTCCAAATTTCTCGTAACCTAACAGGTGAATTCAACGTCTCTACTATATGGGAGACGATATATCTAAAAGCCAAATTCACGAACATCATCTACTACAACAACTATCTGTATGGATTGGACGATGGGATTTTTGCCTGTGTAAACCCAGCCGATGGCACACGTCAATGGAAACGCGGTCGATATGGACATGGACAGACCCTCCTGATTTCCGATGTTCTCCTCGTTCTGACCGAATCCGGCGAAGTTGTACTCGTAGATCCCAACCCAGACACCCATATAGAACACGCACGCTTCGCAGCAATAAAGGGTAAAGCGTGGAACACCCCCGCTCTTGCTGGTGATTATCTTCTCGTTCGAAGCGATCGCGAGGCGGCGTGCTATCAGTTACCAACGATTAATACCGAATATTAATTCCCACATTGAGTGATCCACAACTCAGCTGTATACTCGCACTTATAAATAACTCGCCCTTCACCCGTTAGGGAAACAAGCATGAGAAAGGAAATAGACGACAGAATGCTTAGATATATCCATAAATTATACCCTCTCGTCATCTGTTGTACGATCGCGTTATTATTTCCGATAGATAGCGCGACAGCCGGAAAATATTGGAGCATCCCAAGTAAACTCCGAGGAACGATTGATTCGCCTTTGGAAGCAAGTTTTGAACTCTATGTCAAAAACCGGCGGAGTCGCCGGATCCTGTCAACAACAGATCGGACGAGTTTCGTCGTCTATGACATTTCAAAAAATAAAAAACTGGTATCGATCAACGAAGATCGGCAAATGATGGCAGCCTCACTGATTAAGAATTTCGTTATGCTCGCCTACTTTCACGAAGTTAGACACGGCAGGCAAGCCCACACTGCTATAAATAGGGGACACCTGACAGCAATGATCCAGCGGAGTTCAAATCCATCAACAAACTACTTTATTCGATTACTCGGCGGACCGGCGCAGGTAACTCGGATACTGAAAGGCAATTATCCGTATTTTAAGCAGACCCGAATTGTTGAATACATACCCGCCAGCGGACGGACTTACAAGAATATGACATCTGCTCGTGATCTCGGCACGTTTTTTCTACGTCTCTGGCAAGGAAGGCTCCCTCATTCTGAAAAAATGAAGTGGTATTTCAAACTCAAAAATGGGGACTATATTTTTAAGAAAACCTATATCCCATCATCGGTGACGGTTTACAACAAAACAGGTACTGTTTACG
Source organism: Candidatus Poribacteria bacterium (assembly GCA_012271015.1). GTDB lineage: Bacteria > Poribacteria > WGA-4E > WGA-4E > WGA-3G > WGA-3G. The sequence goes on from JAAXHD010000012.1 coordinate 32,835, forward strand.
GTTTGGTAGGAGACGGCGGTATATTAGTGTTTCGAGACCCCCGCGGAAAACTGAGACCTTATGTTTTTATTGGATTGATGGAGGACAGAACCAAAACGAACCGAAGAAATCGCTGGCAGTCTTTTGCGAAGTGGAGAAACCAGCGCACCTATATTTTGCGGCGACTCTCAGAACGCGCCTATAAGTATATCTACGAAAACCACTACGGCGGTAGACTCGCCCGCCGTTAATTGCTGTAAGGGAGCCTCCATGCGACGCATTGTTGACATCGGTAGACGCATTGAACTCATACCCATTGACCCACACTTCCACGATATTACCATCGGACTCTATCGCCAGCAAATTGCCGATCCAACGACTGGAACGGATTTCCCCGCTTTCCTTGTTCATACCTATAGCCAGACGACAGGCGTTACCGAGAGAATTGCAGAAATCACACGAACAATGCAAACACTCGGTGGTATGCTCAAAACCCCCGAAGGTCTGCTCTACTTCCCTTGCAAAGATCCCCACGAAGCCGCATGCCGTCGCGTTTTCTTGGAGGCATGTAAGTTCGCATCAAATACCCATACCGAACCACGCCCTTTAAACATACTGGATAGGAAATCCAAACTCACCATCACCGTCGATTCAATAGGAAACGGTATCTATCAGGTCAGTACAAACGGTGAAGGCAGAGGGGCAGCACGGCGGATCTCAGCGATTGCCGGCGGCTTGATGAAATTGGGCGAGATGGAAGAGGTCGAAACCGATAACAACGATACCGTTCGCTTTGCCTGTGGGCATTCCCATGATGCACTTATCGGACTCCTGCTGATTCGTGCCCCAAACGTCAGGATCACCCTGCGCGAAGACGAGATGAGTGCTTCACGAGGGGTCCTATCCGCTCCGAGCCAACAGACCTAAAACTCTGTTTGTAGTAGGGAGACCATGCGCAAGTCGCGTGTGGACTTGCGGGACAATGCCCGTTTGGAACCTGCCATAAATCACACGACTACGAACCTCCCCTAAACGGACTTCATCCGCCCTTTTGAACTCCGTTTCTTGTTTCTCTGGAAATTAAAATGGATCTGTGGTATTATTGCAGATAGTTATTCTTCGCGGAAGAGGAATTCGGATGAATCTGTTCTTTAGAGTCTCATCTACAATAATAGCAGTCTTACTCACGATCCATATCACAGGCTGCGAGAGTTCCAATGACGACGAAGAAGTTCCAGTCGTAGTATTCATTAGCGCGATCCCAGCAGACGGTGAGATCCCAGCAGATGGAACCATCACGCTTAACTTTGACAAAACACCCAGAGGCGTAACAGTCCGAGCAAGTAATGGAAAAATAGGTAAAACTACCATCTCCACGAAAACCGTTACGATCATCGGACCCTTCACGCAAGGTGAACTTGCTCTCACGATCACCTGGGCAGATGGTGAGCAAACGCTCAACTATACCGTCACCGCTCCCGATTCGAGCACCTCTATAGACATCGAAGAAACTATTGAAGAACTGGAGCCGGAGCCGAAGCCGCAACTGACGAAGTCTCCATTTAACGTCACTGACGCAAACTTCACAGAACTGGTCATGGAATCCGAGTCACCCGTTGTGGTGTATTTCTGGGCAGACTGGTGCCCACCCTGCAAATGGATGGCACCTATTATCAAGGAGGTCGCCTCCGAAAATGAGAAAACCTTCCTTATCGCGCAGTTAGACACCGACAGAAATCGACAAACAACCATAAAATATCGGATTGAAGCGATTCCGACTTTTATCGTGTTCCGAGATGAAAAAATAATTGGACGATTCGTAGGTGGAATGCAGAAAGCAGGTCTTCTTCACCACATTGGTCAAGCAATAAACAATCAAGGAAATTGAAGGAATTTAAGGATGCAAAATCAAACTGTTAAATCGATGACGGGTCGTGAACGGGTGCTCGCCGCGCTAAACAACGAACCGACTGACCGAACACCTATCTGTAATCCGACCTCCGTCGCGACTGTTGAACTGATGGATCTCGTTGACGCGCCCTTCCCACAGGCGAATCGAGAACCGGAACTCATGGCACGCCTCGCTGCGACAGGATATACCGAGCTCGGGTTCGATACCATCATGCCCGTTTTCACCATTATCCAAGAATCGAGCGCGCTCGGTTGTAAAATTCAGTGGGAACAAAAGGACAATTGGCCCACAGTTATGATGCGCGAACCGATCTGGGAAGATGCTGACGATATTGCTATACCCGACGACTTCTTGACGCATCCAGACACCAAGTGCGTCCTGGACGCGATTAAAATCCTGAAGAAAGAATACGGTGATGATGTCGCTGTCATCGGGAAAACGATGGGACCTTGGTCGCTCGGCTACCACTGCTTCGGAGTTGAACCCTTCCTGTTGCTCTCACTTGACGATCCCGGTAGAACGAAACTCGCGCTCGATCGGATGAAGGAAGCCACTGTGCAATTCGGGGTCGCACAAATCGAGGCAGGTGCCGATGCGCTTACCCTCCCCGACCATGCGACAGGCGACCTCGTCAGCGGCGAATACTACCAACGCTACCTCCGAGACCTCCACATCGAATTCGTCGAACGGATCCCTATTCCTTTAATCCTGCACATCTGTGGACGCACCGTTGATAGAATGGAATACATCGCGCAAACCGGCATGTCCGCCTTCCATTTCGACTCTAAAAACGAACCGCAGGAATCTATGGACATTATTCAGGAGCGCATTGCTCTTGTCGGCAATATCAATAACCCTGAGACGCTGTTTTCTAAAGAACCGGAAGACGTCAAAGCAGAGGTCGTCAAAAACCTTGATGCGGGAGTGCCACTTATTGGACCCGAGTGTGCGATCCCACTTCAAACGACAATCGAAAATCTGCAAGCGATCCCCGAAGCCGTTCAAGAATGGCACAAGGCACAAACATAAACTATCTATGAAAAAGATTACGGTTTTATTGCTAACTGCCTGTTTAATCCTGACCAATCTCTTAGCGACAGGCTACACACAAGAAATTAATCTCGAACACCTACAAGCCTCCGATGTCAACGTCGATGGCACCGTCAACATCCTTGATTTGACCCTGGTCGCCGCAAACTTCGGCGCGACACCTACCGCAGATCAGAAACTTAACCCGGATGTCAACGGGGACGGCACCGTTAATATTTTGGATTTGACGCTCGTCGCAAGCCATTTTGGTAAGAGATCCGGTATCCCGTATGAAGTCACAGATGCAACGTTCGACGCTATCGTCTTGGGTTCTGAACTCCCTATTGTTGTAGAATTCAAAGACGATACCTGAATATTCTGCATAATGATGCGACCGGTGGTCGCAGCAGTCGCATTGGAATATCGAGATGTCTTCAGTTTCGTCAAGTTGGATGTAAATACGCAACCCGAGAAAACAACTGAATATAACATTCGCGGAACGCCCACCTATATCGTATTCAGAGACGGAGAAATCTTACCGGACTTCATCATCGGGGCAATGCCCAAGGCTAAATTGGTAAAACGAATCCTTGGTATCTTAGAGATTGAAGAAAGTGAATAAAGGAGAAAAACAGATGAAAAAAATCACCTTTCTATTCCTAACGACCTGTTTGATTCTCACGCATTTAACCGTAGGCTATACACAAGAAGCAGATATCGAGACTTTAAGAGCCTCCGATGTCAATGCCGATGGCGTGATAAACATTCTCGATCTGACGCTTGTCGCCGCAAACTTCGGCACGACACCCGCCGCAGATCAGACTCCTAATACGAATGTCAACGGGGACGGCACCGTCAATATCCTCGATTTGACGCTCGTCGCAAGCCACTTGGGTAAAACCGTCAGTCCACCTGTGATGTTCATTAGTGCGAACCCAGCAACCGGCTCACAGTTAACTATGGACGATACCATCACTCTCACGTTTGACAACATGCCAGAGGACGTTACTGTAAGCACAGGTGTCGCTACAGTTACCGATAAAACTGTGTCAATCATGGGTCCTTTTGACGCAGGCGCACTCACACTGACAATCACTTGGACAGACGGCACCCAAACGCTCGATTATACCATTAGACCCCCCGCAGCGTTCGTTAGTGCGAACCCAGTCGCCAACTCTAAACTCGCTGTCGACGATACCATCACACTTACCTTCGACAACCCACCAGAAGACGTTAAAGCGAGCACAGGTGATGCTACAGTCACTGATAAAACTGTGTCAATCACGGGTCCTTTCGATCCAGGCGCACTCGCACTAACTGTCACGTGGGCAGATGGAACCCAGACACTCAACTATACTATCAGACCACTTGCCACATTCGTTAGCGCAAATCCAGTGATCCGATCACAAATTGCTGTCGACGATACCATTACCCTCACCTTCGACAATCCACCAGACGACCTTACAGTCAGCGAAGGAAGGGCAAGAATCATTGGCAAGCGGGTGCGAATCACGGGTACCTTTGACGCAGGTGCACTCGCCTTGACTGTCACCTGGGCGGATGGATCCGAAACGCTCACCTACACCGTCCGCGTCCCTGACACTGAGGCACCCAAAATTACCAGCGGAAGCGTCAATGACGGCGATAAAGAGGTCGACCCCGAAGCACTTAGGCGGATCGAAGTTACCTTCAACGAAACAGTAACTGGCAACATGGCACTGCAAACCGTAGCAGGTGCTGATGTCGGATGGCGCGGCAAAGTTGAAGGCAAGAAAGGGACGCTTGAATTGGTCAGAGGCAAAGAACTCGACAACGAGATAACTTACGTTATTGCAGGGAAAGTCAGTGATGCGGCTGGCAATTCAACCGACATCAGGATTCGGTTCACCACTGTCAGTAAAACCTTTGAGACTCTTTTTGAAGTCACTGATGCTACGTTTAACTCTCTCGTACTTGGATCAGAAGTCCCTATCATGCTTGAGTTTATAAAGGATGGCTGACCGTTCTGTCGACAGATGGCGCCAGTTGTCGCCCAAATTGCTTTAGAGAATCAGAACACGTTTGCAGTCGCAAAATTGAATATTAAGAATGCTCGACAGACGCTCCAAAAATATCCGATTCGACAAACTCCCACGTATATGGTGTTCCAAGATGGGAAACTTGTTGGAAATTTCAGAGGCGTCATACCAAAAGCCCAACTGCTTCAGAGTATTCTTAACGTCATAGAAGTTGAATAGAATTAGGGGATGGAAGAGTGGGGTATCCTTCCCACCTTCTTCCATCCTTCCAGTCAAAAGCTTCCAATCCCGCAAGCAAACACAAGAATCTTGCCGAAGTAAGTTGCGACCTATTGTAAACATAGCACTCCGCTGGAGTGCTGTAGCTTAAATACACTCTTTCTATAGACATATCACCCCTCTGGGGTGAAGAAAGTGCGCGAAAAATCTCCTTGAACCTTCAAATAACATTACATTCTTGAATTGTAGGAGGGAACTCCGATTCCCGACTCTCAGTGAGTTGAGTCGCGATCAGGAGGGTACGCCCCTACAGAAGATATGTAAACTTAATTATGGACTTTAGTATAATTTAGCATTACACGCTACTTCGATGATAAAACCACCACTCCAGCACAAGGAGTAGGAACGCCGAAAGTGCAAACCAACGCCATATCTCTTGCACTATCGGTTGCAATCCATCTTCCACATCCATTGAGAGGTTTGTAATCGCTGGCGTTGGAGAATGGGACAGTGCCGACTCCGTAGCGTTCAGTAGATTGACCGTGAACCGTTCAATCCGCCTATCATCCGCAAAAAGGGTATAGACCCCAATTTGATCTGTCTGGGTGAATATCGAGTTCTCCAATCCAACCGTCGTTTCATCCGGTTTCTGCACGTGAAGCGTGCGTCCCTTGTGGCTCAACGCGACGCTCACCCGTTCTCCAGTCCGGAATGCGTATCGTGTTCCACTTCCTTGAGATTGTAGTGACTGCAACGGAGCAGTCCCTGCTTCAAACCACGCTAAACACTGATAGACGAATTGTGGTCCATCGGGGACAGTCAGCGGAAAGGAAGAGATTTCAGGGTTAAACGCATCGAACTCGAAAACAAGAAGCCGAGTATTCTGTCTACTACCGAGCCATATCAATGCCCCTTTCTCTGTCTCAACAAGCGCATGTCCCCAGAGTGGTAACACTCGGTGCATAGACTCGCTTATCTGTAACCCCTGCAGCGATACACTCTCCATGAGCGGGTGGTTTCCATCCTCTTTGATAACGCGAACAGGTGTCCTCTCCGTTTCGGCAACTGGAGACTCTTCTTGAATGTAGGGCAGATTGTTCCCGGGTGCGATGAAGACCAAAGCCGTTCCAGCGGCAGTCTTAGAGAGATCCGCGAAAGCCTCGCGACCGGCGAGCGTGCCACCATCAAAGATTGCGACATCGGCATCGCCAGTGCCGTGATAGTCCGTCGGATCCACCACATTCAATCTCACGTGATCTCCGTACGACTCCAAAAGATCGGGTAGCAACGATTTTCGATTGTCGCTCACAAGTAAAATCCGCAGTTGAGGGATAGCAGATAGGAGTGCCCAAGCACTGTTATCCAGTGGAAAGTCGTCATCTATATCAAGGTGTCCACTCAGCACTTTTCCCTCTAAACCGCTCGGATCACCTGAAAACAGAACTGATTTCGTTCCACTCGAAGGAACGGACACCGTTCTATCATCAAGAAGAACATCCTCCACCGACAATTGAACATCTAATTCCTTGGATACATCCGTGAAATTTTGAACGCCGATGAGGACTTCATAACGATCCTCTAACATTTCAACACCGAACCGAACGATACCGACATTCTCCGCACTCCCACCCACTCCGATTTCCTGCACCGGCAACGATATATCTGGTAGGTTCTCAAACGTCCCACTCACAAAGACAATCTTGTCTTGCGGCGAATCCGCATAACGTGTTGCTGCATCAAAGACAGGACGCAGATTGCGTGGTGCATGGGTCTGAGCGATATCTGCTATTGCCTGGTGGAGTTTCGAGGTATCCGTTGTAAAAGCTTGTTGGATATAGGTCTCAGGAGAATTCGTCACCATGAGCATCATCCCACCACTCACAGAAACCTCTTTAAGGTATTGCTGCGCTTCCTGTTTCGCGAGCGTGAGGCGGGTTTGTCCCATCTCTTTTGACAACATGCTCGCGGAATTATCAACGATGAGAATTGCTTTTCCGGGCATAAACCCGGGTCTACGTAGCGCAGGGCGCGCGACGCTGAATATGAGGAGCAACAGGAACAGTACCTGTAGCAATGGGAGGAGTAGGTTACGGAGCCGTTGGAAAGGGACATTTGCTCTCCGGTCTTCGTCAGTGGAGAGCCAAAACATAATGCTGGGGACGAGGCGGGTATGGCGGCGTAATTTCAGAAAGTGGAGTGCGATCACAATCGGAATGACACCGAGTAGATAAAACGCGGCAGGGTTCAGGAATTGCATTTTTTAAATTAGTTGTCAATTGTCAGTCGTCGGTTACAAGAGGGTCTTATTAAAGGATGGGAAACACCCTATCAAAAACACCTCTTAACTGAAAACTAATAACTGAAGGTTTCCTGCGCAGCGGACGAACCGAAAACTATTAAAACTTGTTGTTAAGACGTGCTCTCGCCTTCCTCTTTCTCCTTGAGGCTCTGCAGCACTTCATCGGCATCCAACCGACCGGTTTCGCCATAGTCTTGGAGGCGTTCACAGGCGGCTCGGACCTTATCGTGTTCGTCAAGTTCCAAATAGAGTTTTGCTAAATTCGTGTGCATTTCCCGAAACACACCGGGCCAATTCCGTTCGCCTTCTTTGTCAATGATGCGGGTCGCATTTGTAATAGCGGTATTGACAACCTCGTCCAATTCCGCTTTATCTTCATCTGAGATCCGAAAATCGGCTTCTTGGCACTGCTCGTTGTAGGCTTTTAGTTCGCTCAGTGCCTTATCGCATTGGTTATATGTTTTTTCAATACTCAACGCACCCTCAAAAATTTTTGATAAGAATCCTAATTTCATAGCGTCTCCGAATTGGTGTAGGGCTTCGGAAGTCAAGCAATCACGATGATTGTGATGGCATGCTCCCGATGAGGTGGAAGTCCCTCGCCCTACAAATTACTCTATAAATCGGTTTTCAATTCTCCCCATGTCACCGCCAACTTGTCGCGAGCTTCAACAGCAAGTACCACCGGTATACTCAGTTCCATATTTTCCCTTACCTCTTCTTCAGTCAACGCCGCCGCGTATATGACGACTTCATCAATGATCGCATCTTCGACTTTATGGAGGTTCGGATTTTCACCAGCACCGATGTAGATCGCTGCCTCTTTGAACTTGGGCCACTTGAAATTCTCTGGCACCTCACCGATAAATTTACCGTTGACATAGATTTTGCCATCTTTTCCATCGGCAACTAAAACGTAGTGGTACCACTCTTTCAATTCAAATTTGAAGTTTGCGAGCTTCTTGTCAGCGTGATGTCCCGCATCCCAGAATGGATTGAAACTGGGATCCACCATCGTCCGGAATTCACAACATCCACCCGCCGCGGCTTCAATCGAGATAATCCCGTCGTATGCGGCGTGCTGATTCAGGAAAAACCACGCTTCCATTGTGATCTCTGTTTTCTCACCGATTGGAACGATAAAGTCGTTCTGTTCCATTACAACGACACCACCGTTCAGATGGATCGCTTTATTGAATGCCCCGTCAACAAGCGAGCCCTTTCCGACCAATTCTGCATCATTCCCATTGTCAGAATCATCACTGACTTTAGTACCACTCAATTTGTCAAAAGAGTAATAGACGAGGATGTCCTCTTCCTCGAAAGCGTGAGAGAGACTCACCGCACATACACAAATCGCCGTAAGCCCCAACAGAAATAATTTTCTACGCATTCTTGTGTCTCCTTAAACATTTTAACAGGAATTTTAACACAAACATTGAACACTATTAATGCATTATACAACATTCTCTGAATTATAGCAACGCGCAATGCTAATCGGAACAGGACTATTCAGTTTTAAAAATTTAGCAGATTTTTTGGGGTTTGAAGGTTCTTTTTCCATGCCCGGAGCGGTTACAAACTGCTCCAACCGGATCTGGGCACCTAAAATCCGGCGAAAAAATGGAAAACTAAATACCCCTGCTAATCGGAAACCGTCCGCAAATTGTCCTTGAAAACTGATACCTTAAGTGTTACAATATCCGCATGACATTTCTTGAAGCAATTCTTCTTGGGATTTTACAAGGCTTAACAGAATTCCTACCGGTCAGTAGTTCAGGGCACCTCGTCTTGGCACAGCAATTCCTCGGACTCAAGGATCCCCTCGTCTTTTTTGATGTGATGCTTCATGTCGGAACATTAGCCGCCGTGCTCGTCGCGTATCGTGATGCAATAGGGCGATTAGTGATAGGTGGGCTATCTGCGCTCGGAAGCACCCAATTTTGGCGGAAACCAAGGGCAACGCTCAACACATCGGCGGAACTCAAGTTTATATGGCTGATACTCATCGGCTCTATTCCAACAGGAATTATCGCAGTGGTATTCAAGACGCAATTGGAATCCTTCTTTGATGAGGTTCGCATTGTAAGCACCATGTTAATCCTCACCGGCATCATTCTCCAACTCCCTCGACTCCGCAGAGAGAAAACGGATAGATCGGATGCCTCCACCGGAGAATTGAAAACATGGCACGCACCACTCATCGGAATCGCACAAGGCTGCGCAATTACGCCGGGCATTTCCCGTTCGGGTACGACAATCTCGTTGGCACTTTTTTTAGGGATTCCCGCAAAAACCGCGGCGGAATACTCCTTCCTGCTCTCAATTCCCGCGATACTCGGTGCGGTTGCTCTCAAAATCCAAGACCTCGGAGATACCACGATCCCGCTTTACATCGTAGGAACCGGTATGCTCGCCTCGTTTATTGTCGGCTATATCGCGCTGCGGTTTCTACTGGTTATACTAAATCGAGGCAAATTCTCGGTGTTCTCCTATTACTGCGTCGCTTTAGGGCTAACTTCACTCTTAATCGCCTTAATCCAGTAAGTCGCGACGCATCCAAGCACTTTTTTGTTGTAGTGCCGCACCTCCGGCATCACACCGACACTCTCTAAGATGTCACAGATTTTCCTGTCGTTTTGGAGCGTGTTCCGAATCCACTTTTCTCCAGTGCATCCATAAATCAGACTGGCGAGATACATTTGTAACGGTTTCAGTTTGAAACGCTTGAGATACCGAAGTGGAAACCCGAACCCGTGTCCAGAGATCGCGAGGGTGCCTCCCGGTTTTAAGACCCGTGCAAGCTCAGTTAAGGCGGTTTCGTCGTCGGGGACATGCGGCATGACGAGGAAACAGGTTACGAGATCAAAAGACGCATCGGCAAAAGGCAGGGTTGGGAGTGCCGCCCGTAGCAAGGTAGGATCTACAGAAGACCGGTCTATGAACTCGCCTATCTGAGAGCGTCCGGACACCAAGAAAAACGCATCAACATCGACACCAACAAGGAGTTCTGGCGTGTCAGTGGCAAGAGCGACAAGAAGATTCCCCGGTCCACACCCAACATCTAACACCCTTTTACCGGTAGCATCGATGTTCAAAGTGTCGAGTTGCCTACGCGTTATGCCATCTTCTAATTCGCGGTAAGCGTTCTGAATGTAGGCACGGTGCCACTCTGTCAAACGACTTCTCCGTATAATAAAGAATTCGCCCATCTGCGAAGCCGTTGGGGAATCGTTGTGAGTTCTGAACGGAAGAGGATCAGTCCAGCATCATCGGTGATTGGAACAGCCTTCAGCCTATACAGTGGCGTGTCCAGCGTGTTCCATCCTATATCTGTCGTGCGTGCCGAGTGGAACCCACCCGTCTTCACAATCTCGATCTCGCGTTCAGTATAATCGCCGTTTGGGTAACTGAAATGAGAACACTCAATCCCCAAAAGCGTTTCCAAATCCCTTTTGCTCTCAAGAACCTCTTTTTTACACTCGGTGTCTGTGCAACGCGGTAAGACTGAATGGAATTGGGTATGTGGTTGGAAGTCAACGCTCTCTGCCATCTCTTGCATTTCCGAAATATTGAGTGCCTGCCTGTCTGGATATACTTTTTCAGGCTCAAAGTTAGCAGTCCGTTTGAGGCACGCCAACCGTTCTGCGTTCGGTAGCCTTTTCAGTCTCTCTTTCTCTGCTTTGGACTGTCCCGCTACCTTGAACCAGAAGTGCCGCTTTGTATCAATAATCTGTGTGCAGACGTAGAGCGTTGGACGAACACGGTACTGCTTGAAAATCGGTAGAAGCGCGATATTACCAGCGTGTCCGTCGTCAATCGTAATCACAATGCTTTTCGGAGGGATCCGCGAGAAATCCTGTTGATGAATTGCAGTAACGAGGGTATCCAGTGAGACAATCGTGTAACGGCGCGAGAGATAGGCGATATGTTTCGCAAAAATTGCGGGTTGCGGATCGTGATACAGGAGGATAGCAACCCGATACCGACACACCCACTCCCGGATGAGCATCGACATTCCTAACAGACAAATAACAGTTGCTACCATATTTTTTAGAAAATTACGCATCTATCATATTGCCCCACAAGAAGTCATAAACTTATCCCATTAGACCTACCCATTTGAAAATCCGGAATTGTCTAACCACTGTTCCACCCTGTGCGTCCTAAAGAATTGCAAGTAATAGATATTTCTTACTCGACGAATAATTGCCGATAAATCTCTTCTAATTTTTGAACAGACACCGCACTGTCAAACTTTTGTTGAATCGTCGCTCGTGCGTTCCTACCCAATTCACTTGCAAAATCGGGTTCAGTCAGCACCCGATGCAGTGCCGTCGCTAACGCTGTCGGATCCCGTGGCGGAACCCGAATACCGTCCTTCTCACCCTCTATTAAATCTACGATACCCCCGACATCCGATGCAATGCACGGCATTCCGATCCCCATTGCCTCAATTAACGCATTCGGTGAACTTTCGTGTAGCGATGGAAGCACAAAGACATCCGCTGTCAGAAGCACAGAGAAAACATCCTCACTAAATCCCGGAAACGCCACCTGTTCTGAAAGCCCGTATTCCGCCGTGAGTGCTCGGAGTCCCGCCTCCAATTCACCTTCACCGAGAAACGTACATCGCCACGCGACATCTTCTCGATTCAACAAATTTAATGCTTCAATCAGATACCGATGCCCTTTTTCAGGAGCGAATCGTCCGACGCTTACGATTAACTTCTCATCGGGACCACACGTACGCGGTTGTGCCCACGTCTCGGTGGGTAATTCCAACAGATTGGGGATGCTAACAATGTTTTTGTCTGGATATCGCTGGTGGAGATGCCGTTGGATCTGCGCTGAGTTCGTCAGAAGGACATCGGCGGTATTGTAGATGAGTTTTTCTGTAAGATAGAGCCGAAACTTCCCGTACCGCGCATGGTAGTCGCCGCGTTGAGAAGCGATGAATGGAATCTGTCGCCACAGTCCGAATCTACGCGAGAGTCCACAGAGGAAATTGGAATACCACAACCAACTATGTACGATGTCGGGTTCGACAGCATTGACAATGCCACCGAGTGCAAACGCCTTTTCGAGCAATCTCGGACGTCTGCCTTCACCTGCGAGTGTTGCCACCTCCCGCACACACGGTAGGGCGGCGAGTTCCCTAACACGTTCCCCTTCGGCGCGACTCAGGACAACGGACGCTTCATATCGCTCAGGCGGCAACCGATCCAGGGTCTTGAGCAGTTGTGATTCGGCACCGTCCTTTGTCATGGAATCAATGACATACAGAATTTTGATTTTTTAATTTTACCTTGCGGATTTTTAATTTTACCTTGCGGGTCGGTGAGGTGGGTACAGAATATGAACCTGCCTTCACGTAGATCCGCCCTCCGCTACGCTTACGGGCTAACGGTTTTGAGCCTATTGTAGCATAACCTGTTAGGTTGTGCTACCCTCTACCCCCGCAAGCAGGGTGTGTGTAGGATACCAACAACTTCGTACACTACAAAGAGGAACCCTTTGTGAGACGAACACCTCTTATAGTAGATTCCGAAAATAAGTTT
>JAAXHD010000221.1 GCA_012271015.1 Candidatus Poribacteria bacterium
ATTCGCTTTTACGCTTATTATAGTAAACGGAATGATGTATCAAGTCAATCAACGTTTTCGGTTCTTATCGTGAACAGAAACAATGAACAGCTGTTACTGATGTATTTTAGGTTTGGATGCTCACGCGATATATCCAGATGTAATCAGCTTTTGTACGGAACGGGTCCGTTTTGGAAATACAGTAGATCATTCTCGAAGGAGTTGGATTTATTACTCATTCTCAACAACAATCAAACATTACGCTGGAAGAGCACGTTCGATTGTTTAGCCGTCTCTCGCCCATGTTACATCTAGAACAAACAAATTTATCCAACATTTTCTTCACGACAAAACATTTAATTTGGCGGCCACCGCGGCCAACAAAGCAAGCTAAAGCAGGAAAAGCCAATCAGAAACCGCATCTGAATCTGCGCAAAGGCAACTGTTTGACGGTTCGTCAACATTTGTTCGATGGTTTAGCCACTCGACGTTTCTTGCGGCAAACATGACTTTGGACGAGAATGTTCGATAGTTTAACCATAGAATTCTAACTGTACCTTTTCAGTCCGCTGAGAGAATGAGACGGCAAGCTGCCACAATGAGAATGGAAAGAGAAAAAATGCGAAGAAGGAATTGGAGAAGAGACGCCTGCTTCCCGGGTGCATATGAGGGTCCGCGATAGGTTTTTCGGGAGCCGGGATTTTCTTTATTTGAAGCTTGGGATTCGGGATTTGAAAGCAGAATCGGGGCGAGTTTCGGGATTGAAAGTATACTTGGGGAGTGGGATGCCAAATATAACCCTCGGGATTACGGGATTGCACGAAATTTTGCGTCGGGATTTCGGAGTTGAAGAACCCTGTTGGGAACCCTCGTATATCGCCGGTGTGATATCCCCGAGGAATCGAAACAGTCTTGTTCAGCTGATCTATTCGACACTTAACAAACTCAGTAGAAGGGAACTAGCGCCGAAATGCGTCCCGCAAGTGTTTCTGGGATAGTTACTGGGGTAGCCTGTGCCAGGCTCTCAGATAGTATAGCGTGGACGTATTAAAACCAGCAAAGCAAAAACAGGACGCGCGCGACTTGGGAAAGGGAGCGGTGGCAGCGGAGGAACCTGCCCTGTCTCTCCCCAGCCCCTGCGCGTTTTTCGCATTTCTTTTTACTGAACGACTTTTCACCACTATCTCGGAGCCTGGAACAGGCTATTACTGGGGACGCACTGGTCAGCTATTGGCCATTTCCCCTCTGTCCTCAATAACAATCCCAGA